>JANNYY010000618.1:0-10035 GCA_031410355.1 Chitinophagaceae bacterium
GAAGGTATGACCTACAGTGAGTTCATTAACAAACTGGTTGTTAAAAAAATTGACCTTAACCGTAAGGTTTTGGCAGACCTGGCCATGAATGAGCCTGAAACATTTAAGAAATTAGTAGAATCAGTTAAGTAAAGCTGCCTGCTTAAATTTATATAAACCGGTTGTGATGATCTCACTGCCGGTTTTTTTTATGTGTTAATATGTGTATTCTGTTACTTTTGTAAAAATATCTCTACATCAAAACAGGTAAATCAATCAATGAATAATACTTACGATAGTCTTGTACAGCAAACATTTAATTTTCCGCAGGAAGATTTTAAACTGAAGAATGATTATTTGCAATACAATGATGTGGATATAAAAGCGCTGATTGATAAACATGGCACGCCGCTTAAACTTAGTTATTTGCCAAAAATTGGTATGCAGATCAATAAGGCTAAAAAGATGTTTGCCACTGCAATTAAAAAACATAAGTACGAAGGCAAATATCATTATTGTTACTGTACCAAAAGCTCTCATTTTAGTTTTATTCTGGAAGAAACATTAAAGCATGATATACACCTGGAAACATCTTATGCCTACGATATTGACATCATCAATTCGTTGTATAAAAAAAGAAAACTTAATAAGGATATTCATATTATCTGCAACGGGTTTAAACAAAAAAATTATACCAGCCGCATTGCCAAACTGATAAATGATGGTTTTAAAAATGTAATTCCGGTACTGGATAATAAAGAAGAGCTGAGCATGTACAAGCGCAACATACGCACCGGCGAACCTTTTAAACTGGGCATACGAATAGCTGCAGAGGAAGAACCTTCTTTTCCCTTTTACACCAGCAGGCTGGGCATAAAAGCAAAAGATGTACTGGCATTTTATGTAGATGAGATTGAAGGGTATGAAGATAAGTTTCAACTGAAGATGCTGCACATCTTTTTAAACAAAGGCATTAAGGATGATATTTATTACTGGAGTGAACTGCAGAAAAGTATTGCACTGTATTGCCAGTTAAAAAAGATTTGTCCCGAACTTGATTCCATAAATATTGGTGGAGGGTTTCCTATTAAACATTCCCTTGGGTTTAATTACGATTACCAGTTTATGATAAATGAAATAGTTGGTAATATAAAAGCTGCCTGTAAAAAAGCCAAAGTGCAAATGCCCGATATCTACACGGAGTTTGGGAGTTTTACAGTAGGAGAGAGCATGGCGCATATTTACAGTGTTATTGGCGAAAAAATTCAAAACGACCGGGAAACCTGGTATATGATTGATTCTTCTTTTATTACTACACTGCCCGATACCTGGGGTATTGGCGAAAAATTCCTGATGCTGCCCATAAACAAATGGGATAACGAATACCAACGGGTAGTTTTAGGTGGTATAACCTGCGACGGGCACGATTACTACGATAGTGAAGAACATATTAATGAAGTGTTTTTACCCAAAGTAAAAACTACCAACGAAGAAAAACTGGAGAATAATAAGGAGCCGTTGTATGTTGGATTTTTTCACACGGGTGCTTACCAGGATCAGATAAGTGGCTACGGCGGTATTAAACATTGCCTCATCCCTTCGCCCAAGCATGTAATTATAGAAAGAGATAAGAACGGTAAATTAATAGAGTGGGTGTATGCTAAAGAACAAACCTCGCAAAGTATGCTGAAAATTTTGGGTTATAAATAGTAGCGTAACCACTCATGTAATTTTATTATAGGCAAACTGAGTGTTGCCTATTTTTATTGCTCATTAAAATACCAGCCATGCTAAACAAGCTTCATAAATCCTTTCTTTTGCTGCTTTTCTCAATTGTAATTCCCAGCAGCGCCGCTTTTGCACAAACCGCCGAAGATTCCATAAAAACATTGATCAATACCATGTTCACAGGTATGAAGAACAGCGATACGGTATTGGTAAAATCTTGTTTTACTGAAACCGCTTTTATGCAGACTTTTAGCAAAGACAAAGAAGGCAAAACAATTATTACGACCGATAGCCCGAGTGATTTTGCAAAAATAATAGCTACCATTCCTGCAGGTGCAGCCGATGAGCAGATTGTATTTAAAGATATTAAAATTGATGGGCCAATGGCCGCAGTGTGGACGCCCTTTAAATTATATTTTAACGGAAAGTTTTATAGTTGTGGTGTAAATTCTTTTCAATTAGTAAGGTTAAATAATGTTTGGAAAATACAGTACATACTGGATACAAGGCGAAGGAGTAATTGCGAATAAGTCCACTTCGTGGATTTTAAAATTGCCACAGAAGCACAGAGACACAGAATTGAAAATGCATTTTCCGTGTTTCTGTGCTTCTGTGGCAAACTTCCTTTTGCAGCGAAGCTGAGAAATTTTCTCTTTGAAATAAAAAAAAGCCCTGCTCAGGAATGAGCGGGCCGTTTTTCCCGATTTTGTCAGGATACCAAAACTAACTGTATGTTTATGAAAAAAACTACGCTTATTGAATCACGATATCTTTAGTAACATTTTTCACTTCTTCTTTTTTGGGAAGTTCCAGCGTTAAAATTCCGTTTTCGTATTTTGCCGTAATGTTGGTTGCATCAATTTTTTCATCAAGGGTAAAACTGCGTTTAAAAGATTTGTAACCAAATTCTTTACGGATCATTTTTTCATTCTCCGCAGCCGCTTCTGTTTTCTTTTCAGCGCTGATGGCTAAAATTTTGCCATCTAATTTTACAATAAAATCAGCTTTTAACATTCCGGGGGCCGCCAGTTCAATTTGATACAGCTCATTCTTTTCAATAATGTTAGCCGGCGGAAAATGTAATACATCTTCCCTGATAGATTTGCCAAAACTGGTAGGCAGGTCATTAAATAATTCATTCATTAAGCCATCAAAAGTCTTGTTGATCGGGTTGTTAACTTTTACGAGTGTCATAGCTATTTATTTTTAGGTTTTAAAATTTTTAAACTCGAAAGCTAATTGTCAAATTATATTCCAATCATTTTTTGTAAGACATTTTTTCAATGTAGAATATTTTTAAAGACAGAATGGCTGCTTAATGGTTTTTGCAATGACATTAATTCCGAATATTAAAGATTTCGATATTGGGAAATGTATGCATGGGGTTAGACGTTTTATAAAAGAAGTATGTAATTTTACACTCTAAAAATTAAATAAAATATGTATCCAGAAGAAATTGTAATACCCATGAAAGAAGAGTTAACAGAGAATGGATTCTCTGAATTGTTAACTGCTGAAGCTGTAGAAAATACACTTGCTGAAAAAGGCACCACTTTAGTAATGATAAATTCAGTTTGTGGTTGCAGTGCAGGCACTGCCCGCCCTGGTGTATTAATGGCTGTTCATAACACTACAAAAAAACCAAATAATATTACCACCAGTTTTGCAGGTTTTGATATTGAAGCGGTAAATAAGTTGAGAGAGCATTTAATGCCTTATCCACCTTCATCGCCTGCAATTGCTTTGTTTAAAGATGGTAAGCTGGTTCATTTTATTGAGCGCCACAATATAGAGGGCCGCAGCGCACAAATGATTGCTGAGAACCTGATTGGTGCATTTGAACAGCATTGTAATTAATACCATTAGTAAGTAGTTTGATTAAACCTCCTGTTTACGCAGGGGGTTTTGTTATTATATTGAGTTGATAAACGAATGCTTTAACTAATAGCTTTAATGTATAAATATTAAGCGATGTAGTATATTGCAGTCCTGATTTTAAAAAACCTCAGCTAACAGATGTATCCCAACTTATATTACGTATTTAAAGATTGGTTTGGAGTAGAATGGAAAGGATTAAGTTTATTAAATACTTTCGGGCTTTTTGTAGCCCTGGGCTTTGTTACGGCGGCCATTGTTTTAAGTAAAGAATTACAGCGTAAAGAAAAAGAGGGGCTTTTATCTCCACGGGAAGAAATGATCACTGTTGGAAAACCAGCTTCCTTTGCCGAACTGCTTATTAATGCACTTGTTGGTTTTATTTTCGGGTATAAAATATTCGGCATATTTCTTAGCATGCCGGAAGGAATGAATGCGCAGGAATATATTTTTTCAACTAATGGTAATGTGCTTGGCGGCTTATTGCTGGGCGCATTGTTAACCTGGCTAAAATGGAAAGAAAAAAATAAACAAAAATTAAAAGAACCGGAAAGTCGTCATGTACGCATCTGGCCGCACGACAGGGTGGGAGACATCATTATCCTGGGCTTGATATTTGGCATTATTGGCGCAAAGCTTTTTGATAACCTGGAAAACTGGAGTGATTTTATTAAAGATCCGATAGACCGCTTGCTTTCTATGAGCGGTTTAACCTTTTATGGCGGATTGATCTTAGCTGCTATTGCTATCTGCTGGTACGCTTCCAAAAAAGGGATCAGGCTTATTCATTTGTGTGATGCTGCGGGTTTGGCCTTATTGCTTGCTTATGCTGTAGGGCGTATTGGTTGCCAGGTATCGGGTGATGGTGATTGGGGTGTATTTAACAGTGCTTATGTGGTAAATGCCCAAGGTAAAGTTGTGGAGGCTGCACCGGGCGATTATGAAAAGCAATTAAATACAAACGCAGCTTACTATTTGGCTGGCAAAGTATATAATAAAGACTCGATCCTGGTTGAGATAACTGACAGAACCTACGAAAGCCTTGAAAAAGTGCCTCATAAATCATTTAAGGGACCATCTTTTTTACCGGTGTGGATGTTTGCTTATACCTTTCCCAACAATGTAAACAAGGATGGCGTATTAATTCCGGGCTGCAATGATGAACATTGCAGGGTACTGCCTCAACCAGTTTTTCCCACATCGTTTTACGAAACCATCGCCTGTACATTACTTTTTTTAATGCTCTGGTCTATACGCAAACGCATCAAAGTGCCCGGTGTAATGTTTGGTATTTACCTCATTGTAAACGGAATAGAGCGGTTTACTATAGAATTGATCCGGGTAAACAATACTTATTCTATATTTGGTTTTCATCCCACTCAGGCTGAAATAATTTCTGCAGCACTTGTACTTACAGGAATAATTTTTATCATATTTGTAAAAAGCAGGGCTTCTAAAACAGATTAAAAAATTCCTTCTCTTTATTAATTGTAACCTTTTTTACTGGGCTTGTGTATAAGGATATAACCTATTATCCTTGATATTTACCGTCCAATACAAAACAATGTACTATGTAACGCATAGTACCTACTTTTGTGAAGTAGTTATCAAAGTATATAACTGATTATTTTAACAATACCCGATAGCCATTCGGGTTAAAAACAAAAAAGTATAGCCATGAACAAATTTTTCAGCCTGCTGGCTGCTATCAGCATTAGTATGTCCAGCTTTGCCCAATCCGCCCCCGGCGGAAAAATATCCGGAAGTATTAAAGACGGAGGCAATCAAAAAATAATTGATGCCGCATCCGTTTCGCTATTAAAAGCAAAAGATTCCGGCATTATTAAAGTTGCTGTTACAGATAAAGACGGCAATTTTTCTTTCGAAAATTTAAAAGAAGGGAGCTATTTAGTGCTGGCCACATCAATCGGCCATACAAAAACCTACAGTAATGCATTTTCAATTAATGCTGATAAATTATCTGTAAACGTTGGTGTTTTACAACTTGTTCCGGCCGAAAAGGCATTAAAAGAAGTATCTGTTACAGCTAAAAAACCATTAATTGAAAGAAAGCTTGACAGAACAATTGTTAATGTAGATGCATCTATTACCAGTACCGGAAGCACCGCATTGGAAGTGTTGGAAAAAGCCCCCGGTATTTCTGTAGACAAGGACGGAAACATAAGCCTGAAAGGAAAAGCAGGTGTGATTGTTTACTTAGATGGCCGCCCTAGTTATTTAAGCGGTCCTGATTTGGCAAATATGCTGCGTAATATGACAGCAAGCCAGTTAGATCAAATCGAAATTATGACCAATCCTCCTGCAAAATATGATGCAGCAGGTAACGCAGGAGTTATCAATATTAAAACCAAAAAAAATAAAATGTTTGGTTACAACGGAAGCATAACCAGCGGCTATACACAAGGCAGGTATGCCCGTTTTAACGAAGCGGTAAGTTTTAATTACCGTAACAAAAAAATAAATTTCTTCAGCAACTTTAATTACAACCGTAATCACAAAAGTGAAGAATTGTATATTATAAGAAATTTCCGTGACGCAAGTACAAAAAACATCAAATCAATTTTTGATCAAACAACCTATATGGAAAACCAGCGCTATAATTACAATGCAAAAATTGGGTTGGATTATTCAATTTCAAAAAATACTACATTAGGTGTGGTATTAAACGGATTTTACAATCCCAGTTTATGGCAAAGCAGTACCAATACATTTATTTATGATCCCAATCATAACTTAACCAGTCAAACGACAGCTTATACACAAAATGATGAAGCGTGGAAAAACTTCAGCAGTAATTTTAACCTGAGAACCAAGCTGGATACAGCAGGACAGGAGATTACAGCCGATGTGGATTTTATTCAATACAAAGCAACCAGTGTGCAGCCGCTCACAAGTTCTTACTATGATAATATGGAAAATCTTAAGGGAGTACCAGATGTTTTAACTGGTACACTGCCAACTAATATAAAAATATACAGTGGTAAAGTTGATTATACATTGCCTTTGAAAAAAGATGCCAAATTTGAAGCGGGCTTTAAAACCAGCTTTGTAAATAATGATAACAATGCCAGGTACGATAGTGTAAGAACAGGTTATTCAGTTTTAGACAGCGGACGCAGTAATCACTTTATTTATGATGAAAATATAAATGCAGCGTATGTAAATTACAGCAGGCCACTGGGCAAAAAATGGAGTACACAGTTGGGATTAAGGGTAGAGAATACAAACTCAAACGGTATTTCAAAAGGTTATACATTTAATACTGCTCAAAATAAATTTGAATATACCGAAACAAGATTCAAAAAATCTTACACCCAGTTATTTCCAACAGTTTACCTGCAATACACGGCCAGCGAAAAAAATCAATTTGTTATTAATTATGGCAGAAGGATACAAAGACCCGATTATGAGGATATGAACCCCTTTGTTCATTTTTTAGACAGGTATACTTTTGAACAGGGTAATCCAAACATAAGTGCACAATTTGCCCATAATATTGAAGTAAGTCATACCTACAAAGGATTTCTTACAACAACATTAAATTATACTGCCACAGAAAATATTATTCAGCAGGTATTGGAGCAAAATGATGTGAATCATGAAACCTTTATTAAAAAAGCAAATATTGCCAGCAGTAAACAGTATGGCTTGGCAGTTACAGCAAATAAATCAATTACTAAATGGTGGAGCGGAAATATTTACGCCAATGTGTACAATAATCATTTTAAAGGCGTTGTAAATAATGAACCCATCTCAATAGGCATAACCAGTTTTATGGTGCAGGTACAGCAGCAGTTTAAATTTAAAAAAGGTTGGGCTGCTGAGTTGAGTGGTTTTTACCGCGGCAAAGGGCTGGAAGGCGTAATTTACATTAAACCAATAATGCAGGTAAATGCCGGGCTTAGCAAACAGGTATTAAAAGACAAAGGCAGCATCCGTTTAAATGTACGTGATATTTTTGCAGGCAGTGTTTTTAAAGGTTACAGTAAATATGGTACGGTAGATGCAAACTTTAAAGATGTTAATGACAGCCGAGCAGTTAGCCTCAGTTTTACTTACCGTTTCAATAAAGGAAAATTAAAAGCAGGCAGCGGCAAAAGAAACAGTGGCGCAAGTGATGAGCAGAACAGGGTTAAGAGCGGTAGTTAAAGAAAATGAGCAAATTGGCAAAGGTGCAAATGTGCAAAAACCATGCAAATGATGAATGCCGGATATTGGATGTGTGCTCAAATTGTAGAGACATTCGGTATCCGGCATTATTACATTCGATATTTTTTGATATTTTTGAACAAAATAACTGTTATGGCATCATTTGATCTTGTAAGCAAAGTTGATCTTCAAACCCTGGATAATGCGATCAACACGGTAAGTAAAGAAATTACCAATCGTTTCGATTTTAAAGGTTCGCACGTGGTGATTGATTTAAATAAAAAAGAGTTTAAAGTAAACCTGGAAGCCGACAGCGATATGAAAATTCAGCAAATTATTGATGTATTGATAAGCCGGAGTATCAAGCAGGGGCTGGCCGGGGAGGTGTACGACCTGAGTAAAGAGCCATATCCCAGTGGAAAAATTGTAAAAAAAGAAGTGCCGGTTAGAAATGGGATAAAACAGGAAGATGCAAAGAAAATTGTGAAGCTGATAAAAGACAGCGGTTTAAAAGTGCAGGTAGCAATAATGGATGATATTATACGGGTAACCGGTAAAAAAATTGACGATTTGCAGGAGGTGATACAGGCTACAAAGGGTTGGGATGTTGGAATTGCCCTTCAATATATTAATATGAAGAGCTGATTTTTAATGTTTCAACAGTAAAAATTGAATAAAAAGTCTTAATTTTGTATTTTTACAATAATTGTACGGCAAAACCCGTACGCAAAACATTAAAATAATATGAAAGAAGGAATTCACCCAGGTAATTACAGGATGGTTATTTTTAAGGACATGAGTAATGGTACCCAGTTTTTAAGCCGTTCAACAGCTTATTCAAAAGAAACAGCTACACACGAAGATGGTAAAGAATACCCGGTAATTAAACTGGAGATATCAAATACATCGCATCCTTTTTATACAGGTAAAAATGTACTGGTAGATACAGCTGGAAGAATTGACAAATTCAACAAGCGGTACGAAAAAAAGGCAAAATAATTTAATAGAGATCATTATCTTTATTTGAAGTTTGTTTTTCATGGCTATACTTTAAGTCCCTCCGGTTCTCCGGGGGGATTTTTATTTTGCTTATTTTTACAGCATGCAAAAGATCATCTTTACTGAAGAGTACTGCAGGCCCGAAAATCTTCACCCCTTTACCTATACCCGCCATATACAGGACATCCGTATCGGCATTTTAACCATCCGGGAAAAATGGGAAAAATATCTGAAAATTCCTTCAGTTAATAAATGGGAAGGCCATTACCTGGATGATGAGCGATCGGTAAAAATTGAAAAAGGTATTGGCAAAGAGAATTACCTGATGGTGCATGCCAATGTATTGCCAACCAAAGCCATAATCAGCAAAATAAAAAAACTTAAACATGGTGAATTTCTTACCTCGGGTAAAGAGGGCGGAGTAGCTTTTAAGTTTTCTGATAAAGAAGTGTTGGGATTGCATAAAATAAAGATCAACTGCTCTGTTGAATTCAAAGGAGAAATGAAAGCGATACATTACCCCTGGCAGATATCCCAAATGAATGACTGGGCTATACGGGAAGACTTTAATTTAGTCACCGCCGGAAGAAGAAGCAAAGCCATTTCTAAAACAAACAAAACCGTAAAACCCTCACAGGTATTTGTTGAGGCCGGAGTAAAAATGGAGCATTGTATTTTAAATGCTGCAGATGGCCCGATATATATTGGCAAAAATGCAGTTGTTATGGAAGGTAGTTTACTGCGTGGCCCCATTGCCATTTGCGAAGGAGCCATGGTAAAAATGGGCACTAAAATTTACGGGGGAACCACCGTTGGTCCCTTTTGCACAGTTGGCGGCGAGATCAGGAATTCAGTATTATTCGGTTTTAGCAATAAAGCACACGATGGTTACCTGGGCGATAGTGTTTTGGGCGAATGGTGTAATCTTGGGGCCGGCACCAGCAACAGCAATGTAAAAAATACTGCAGGTGAAGTAAAATATTGGGTTGATGCCGATCAAAAAGAATTAGGGGCAGGCAATAAAGGCGGGCTATTAATGGGCGATTATTCCAAAGCCGCAATTAACACATCGTTTAATACCGGCACCATGGTTGGTATTTGCTGCAATGTTGTTTCGGCCGGCCTTACTCCTAAATATATCGCCAATTTTTCCTGGGGAGTTGATGGCATAACCAAATATAAACTGGATAAAGCCCTTGTTGACATTGATAACTGGAAAAAACTGAAAGGTTTAACCATATCTGAAAGGGAGAAACAAATTTTGACTGATATTTATAAACTATT
>JANNYY010000619.1:0-5612 GCA_031410355.1 Chitinophagaceae bacterium
GACGGGCAGGTTTTTATTGCATTAAAAGCACGTAACGGCACCATTACTTTACAGGAGCGCATTGCTGCATTAACAGAAGAAAATATTAAAGCAAATGTTTACAAAGTGTACTACCAGTTAGTAACAGGCAAAGTGCAGATCGAACTGCTGGATGCCAACATCAGCCGCCTTGAAAAATTAAAGCACGATGTACAAATTATGTACGATAACGGATTTACCGAAAGGGTTGATATTGATAAGCTGGCTGTGCAGATCGTTAACCTGCAAACAGAAAAATTAAAGGCAAATAATATGATCAGCAATGGTTACTCCGGTTTAAAAGTATTGATGGGCATGCCCATAAAGGACAGTCTTATTTTAACCGATAAACTTGATGACAATGAAATAAAATCAGGTGTACTGGAAGCCAGCCAGTTTAAATACAGCGATCGTAACGATTACCAGATATCAGAAGTAACCAATACGCTGAATGGTTTAAATGTAAGAAGATATAAACTCAGCCAGATACCCACATTTGCCCTGGTAGGCGGTTACAGCAAACAGGCACAGCGGTATAAATTCGATTTTTTTGGAAAAGGAGAATGGTTCAGCAGCTCCTACTTAGGATTGCAGATGAAAGTGCCCATCTTTAATGGCTTTGCACTTAATGCAAGAATTAAAAAAGCAAAATTTGAGTTACAGAAAACCCAGAACCAAACAGAAGCATTAAAAATATCTATTGACCGGGAAGTAGAAACGGCTAAAAATAATTTTATTGTTGCCATAGCCAGTATGGACTATCAAAAAAAGAATATGGCCCTGGCCGAAAAAGTATATGATCAAACCAAAAAGAAATACGAGATAGGTACTGGCTCATCATCTGAGATCAACGCCTCGCAGGTTGATCTTAAAACAGCGCAAACCAATTATATAAGCGCATTGTACGATGCCATTATTGCAAAAGTTGATTTCTTAAAAGCAACCGGAAAATTATAATTAACCAGACTAACAATATACAGATGAAAAAAATAACACAAATTTCAGTCGCAATGCTTACCCTGTTTTTAATAGCATCATGTGGTAATGCTAAAAAAGATAATGCAGCAGTTATTAACGATAAAAAAGCGGCCATTGAAAAACTGAAAGCCAGTAAGAGTAAAACCGATGAGGAGATAAAAAAATTGCAGACAGAGCTGGAGAAGCTTGACACCAATTCGGCCAATGCATCAAAAATAAAATTAGTTGCGGTTGCACCAGTTACCACGCAGGATTTTAAACACTATATTGATCTGCAGGGTAAAGTAGATGCTGAAAATATTTCTTACATATCGCCACGGGGTATGGGTGGCCAGGTTAGGGCAATATATGTGCAACAGGGCCAGTTGGTAAAAAAAGGCCAGCTCCTGTTAAAGCTTGATGATGCTATTATGCGGCAAAGTGTAATAGCTGCAAAACAGCAGTTAGAAGGTATAAAAACACAACTGGGTTACGCTAAAAATATTTACCAGCGCCAGCAAAACCTGTGGAAAGAAGGTATTGGCACTGAAGTGCAATTGATTACTGCTAAAACAAATGTAACCAGCCTGGAAAATCAATTAGATGCGGCCGGTGAGCAGATAAAAACACAGCAGGAACAATTAAACACTGCTAATGTTTATAGCGATGTAAATGGTATTGCTGATTTGGTAACCGTTAAGATGGGAGAGTCTTTTCCCGGAATGGGGGTAATAAAAATTGTAAATACTTCATCCTTAAAAGTTGTGGTAAATGTGCCTGAAAACTATGTCACCAGGATGCACAAAGGTTCACCGGTGGTGATCACCATTCCGGATGCTAACAAAACAATTAGCTCTGCCCTTTCATTGATCAGCCAGTCAATTGATCCTAATCAAAGGGGTTTTATTGCAGAGGCCAAAATACCTTACGATGCCATTTTAAAACCAAGCCAGTCGGCGGTGGTAAAAATCCTGGATTATGCTGCTGCCAATGTAATTGTAATTCCGGTTAATGTAATACAGAGCGATGAAACGGGTAAATATGTTTATGTAATCAGCAAAAGCAGCAATGGCAAAACCACGGCACACCGGGTGGTGGTAAGCATTGGCGAAGTATATGGCGAAAGTGTTGAAATAAAAGCAGGCCTTAAAGCAGGTGATCAACTGGTTACAGAAGGGTTTCAGAATTTGTACGAAGGGCAGATGATTACGACAGCGCTGTAAAAAACCCCCTAACCCCCTGAAGGGGGAAATAGGGGAGAAATTAGCGAAGATTAGCGGGGTGGTGATTTAATAATTTTAGCTCATTAGTAGAAAATATAAAACAGATGTTGTGGTAAGCTCCGTAGGAGCGAAAGATTGGTAGAAATGCAAAGAAGATGATTTATAAAGTCCCGTAGGGACGACAGATTATAGCATGACACGCTTAATAAAACACAGTTAAAGCTCAATAAAGAAATACAGTACAAGAGTGCGACGCCAATGAAGATGAGCATAGCTTATTAGTTCGGTTAAAAAAGAAAAAATTGCGTAAGCAATAAAACTAAAACGTAATCAACTTTTTCTTTCTAAGATAAGGTTAAAACAATTTTTATGAATTTCATTGAAGGAGTAAAAGATAAATTTAAACAGTTTGGGCCTACAAGCTGGGCTGTTGATAACCGTACCGCAGTATATATTATTGCGGTGCTGATATCGGCGTATGGCATGTATAAATTCAACACCATGCCCAAGGAACAGTTTCCTGATATTGTGGTGCCAACCATTTCAATTGTTACGGTATATGCCGGTAACTCGCCCAAGGATATTGAGAACCTGGTAACCAGGCCCATTGAAAAACAATTAAAGGGTATCAGCGGCGCCAAGGTTAAAAAAATTACCAGCACATCGCAGGCCGATTATAGTTTGATTGTAACAGAGTTTGATACGGATGTAAAAACTGAAGTAGCCAAACAAAAAGTAAAGGATGCTATTGATAAAGCAAAAACAGACCTGCCAAATGATTTAACAGCCGAGCCCGCTGTGGCTGAATTTGCCTTCAGCGAAATGCCCATTATGTTTGTGAACGTAAGTGGAGATTATGATGGAATAAAACTTAAACAGTATGCCGATAAACTGCAGGATAAATTTGAAGAGCTTACCGAAATATCCCGGGCCGAAATTGTAGGTGCTCCCGAAAGAGAGATACAGGTAAATGTAGATCCCTATAAAATGAGCCAGGCAAGGGTAAGTTTTATGGATATTGAAAACGCCATCAGCAGGGAGAACAGGGATATTACCGGTGGTATGATAGAAGTGGGAGATATGCGCCGAACCATTAAAGTAAAAGGGCAGTTTACCAGTGCATTAAACCTTAATAATATTGTAGTGCGCAGCAGTGCACAGGGTGCCACGGTTTATTTAAAAGATATAGCTGAGTTAAAAGATACCATTAAAGAAAAGGACAGTTATGCCCGGCTGGATGGTAAAAATGTGGTAACGCTTAACATCGTAAAACGTGCCGGCGAAAACTTAATTAATGCTGCTGATAAAATAAAAGGTATTGTGGATGAGATGAAGAAAAGTGGGGAAATTCCTAAGACTTTAAACGTAGTGATCACCGGTGATTTAAGTAAGGCCACCAAAACTTCTTTTAACGAACTGGTAAACACCATCATTATTGGCTTTGTACTGGTGTTAATTATACTGATGTTTTTTATGGGTGTTACCAATGCCTTTTTTGTGGCGTTAAGTGTGCCGCTAAGTGTGTTTGTAGCTTTTATGTTTTTGCCTTTGGCAGATGGAATTATTGGTACAACAGTTACCCTGAATTTTATTGTACTCTTTGCATTATTGCTTGGGCTGGGCATCATTGTAGATGATGCCATTGTGGTTATAGAAAATACGCACCGTATTTATAACAACGGCAAAGTGCCCATAATCCGAAGTGCCAAAGAAGCTGCCGGCGAGGTTTTTATTCCGGTGCTGGCTGGTACAGCAACTACATTAGCGCCCTTCTTTCCGCTGCTGTTATGGAAAGGGTTAATAGGTAAGTTTATGATTTACCTGCCCACCATGCTTATACTTACTTTGGCAGCATCATTAATTGTGGCATTTATTTTTAACCCTGTTTTTGCGGTAAGCTTTATGAAGCCGGAGGGTAAAGAATATGAAAAGCCAAAGCGGGCAATATGGACAAATAAATGGTTTATCATTTTTGCAGTTGCAGGCGTTTTATTGCATATTCCCGGTAGTCATGGCATGGCTAATTTTCTTTTAATGATGGCGGCACTGATGGTGCTTAATGCGTATGTTTTAAATGATGCGATTCATGCTTTTCAAAAAAAGGTATTACCAGCATTAATGAACCGCTACGAAAAATTATTAAAATGGGTATTGGTAGGCTGGAGGCCGGTATGGGCATTTGCATCCTTGTTTGGATTATTTGTTTTATCAGTAATAGTATTAATGATCAGTGTAAAGGCGGGAAGAACCAAATCAACCTTCTTCCCCAGCGGCGATCCTAATTTTATTTATGTGTATTTAAAATTGCCGGTGGGTACCGATATTAAATACACCGACAGTATTACGCATGTACTGGAAGGCAGGGTACAAAAAATTCTGGCAAAAGAATTGCCCATGCAACCCGGCGGCATTGTAGAAAGTATTATTACCAATGTGGCTGTTAGTGCCAACAACCCAAGAGATAACAATAGAAGTGTGCAGCCTAACCTGGGCCGCATACAGGTTTCTTTTGTAGAGTATGATAAGCGCAGTGGTAAAAAAACATTACCGTTTAAAGAGGAGATACGCAGGCAGATGGGAGGTATACCTGGCGCAAGTATAGAAGTGACGCAGGAAGATAACGGGCCGCCAACAGATCCTCCTGTAAACATTGAAGTACAGGGCGATAATTTTGAAAGCATAGCAAAAGTTGCCAGCGATCTATCGCATTACATGGATACCAACCAGGTTAACGGCATTGAAAACCTACAGATGGATGTTGACTTGAACAGCCCGGAAATTACAATTAATGTAGACAGGGAGCGAGCCATGATGGAGGGATTAAGCACCGGCCAGATCGGTATGGAAATACGCACAGCTTTATTTGGTAAAGAAGTAAGTAAATTAAAAGATGGCGAAGATGAATATAAAATACAATTGCGTACCACCGACCTGGTGCGCCACAATATTACCGACCTGATGAACATGCGTATTACATTTATGGATATGAATACCATGCGGGTAAAAAGTATCCCGATAAGTTCAGTAGCAAGTATTGATTATACCACCGCAACCGGTGCAGTAAAACGTAAAAATGTAAAACGTACTATACAGTTGCAAAGTAATGTACTCGACCCTACAATGGTTGGAAAAGTAAATGCGGAGTTACAGTTAAAACTGGATGATTTTAAAACAAAAAATAAAATTCCATCGGATGTTACATTAAAACTAAGCGGGCAAAGTGAACAGGAAAAAGAAACACAATCTTTTTTAGTTATGGCGCTCATCATTGCTCTGGGTATCATATTTATGATATTGGTATTGCAGTTTAACAGTATCAGTAAACCATTTATTGTGATCACCGAAATATTCTTCAGCATAATTGGTGTGTTGCTTGGCTACGCAATAACAGGTATGACAATAGCAACAATTATG
>JANNYY010000620.1:0-4001 GCA_031410355.1 Chitinophagaceae bacterium
AAAAAGATCATTGCGCAGTAATATCATCTTCATATTTACAGCAATATTATTTTTCTCCTGCCAAAAAAGTCTTAATTATGAAACTACAGGCGGCAGTGCAACCCCTCCCGATCTTTCAACAAAGATCAGTTCATCCGTATCAGGTTTTGTAACCGATGAAAACAATGCAGCCGTTATGGGTGCAACTGTACAATTTGGTACCAGCATTATAACCACCGATAAATACGGCTATTTTGAAGCTACAAATGTGCAGGTAGTAAAAGAAGCCGCTGTTGTTACAGTTAGCAAAACCGGGTATTTTAAAGGCATTAAAACTTATCTGGCAAAAGAAGGCAAGGCAGCATTCTTCCGAATTAAATTAATACCAAAAACCACAGCCGGAAATATCAACGCTGCATCGGGCGGTACGGTTAGTTTAGCAAACGGTTTAAGCATTAAGTTACCTGCAGGCGGTATTGTAAATGCAGCTACCAATACTGCTTATACAGGCACAGTAAATGTTGCAGCTTATTGGATAAATCCGGGGGCTACTGATTTGAATTCAATAATGCCTGGTGATTTAAGGGGTATTGATAATGATGGTTCATTGAAATTGCTGCAAACATTTGGTATGGCTGCCGTTGAATTAACCGGAGCTGCAGGAGAATTATTACAAATTGTAAACGGCCAAAAAGCAACCCTTACCCTACCCATACCTTCTTCACTTTCGGCCGGTGCTCCTGCCTCAATTCCATTATGGTATTTTGATGAATCAAATGGATTATGGAAACAGGAAGGCAGTGCAACAAAAAACGGTAATACTTATGTAGGTGATGTAAGCCATTTTTCGTTTTGGAATTGTGATGTGCCGGCTAATTATGTGCAGTTTAATTGTACATTAAAAAATTCAGCCGGAAACCCGCTTCCTTATACTTTGGTAAAAATAAGTGTTGTTGGCACAAGTAATTATCGCAGTGGTTACACAGATTCTTCCGGTTATGTTGGTGGGGCTGTACCCAATAATTCAAACCTGGTTATGGAAGTGTTTACTAATTATGGTTGTGTAACTCCAGTTTATTCACAAACATTTACTACAACAAATGTGACTATTTCTCTGGGAACCATTACCATTTCTACCGCAAATAATCTTGCAACTATAACGGGCACTGTAACCAATTGTGCAAGTACCCCCGTAACTAATGGTTACATTATTTTAAATGAAGGAAATATTTTTACGAGGTATCCATTGAATAATCTGGGCGCATATAGTGTCTGTAAAATTTTCTGCTCTTTTCCCCAAAATATTACTTTGATAGGCGAAGACATTATCAATGCACAGCAAAGTACAAATGTAAATTATGTGGTTAATGCAGGCACAAATACAGTTGCCAACATACAGGCATGTGGTATTATAACACAGCAGTTTATCAACTACACCATTAACAGTGCCACTTACAGTTTTACAGCTCCGGCCGACACGTTTTTTTATTCTAATAACAATCAGGCATCCATATCTATAACTGGCTACAGGATAGCCCCTCCTTCAAGTAACGTAAATATCAACTTCGCCAATACAGGCGTTGCAGTGGGTAGCAGCCAAAATCTTCAAAATTTTAACCCAAGTCAAATTGCCGACAGTTTACGTATTACTATACCAATATGGGTAAATATTACAGAATATGGAGCTGTTGGGCAGTTTGCAGCAGGTACATTTAGCGGAATATTTACCGGTGCTTCTCCGGCTAATATTCAATATAACGTTACCTGCAATTTCAGAGTAAGGCGAACATTTTAAATGCTTTATTGAATTTTATTAAAAGCTTTCTGCCAAAACAGGAAGCTTTTTTATTCACTTTAAACTACGCCCCTGTTTTCGTAAATTTACATTTCCAAAAAAAAATTCAATAAAGTTTTACCGTATAATCGTGATTAATTTTCATTTCTTATTAAAAAGTAAAAAATTATTAACAGCCGTTGCCAATTAAGCTTAACAGCATTACTGCGGCCCGGCTCAAAAAAATATTATGGCAGAAAAAATAACCATGGGTGCAGATGGAAAACTGAATGTTCCCAACAACCCAATAATCCCTTTTATAGAAGGAGACGGCATTGGCCCCGAGATATGGAAAGTAGCACAGAAGGTATTTGATACCGCTGTAGAAAAAGCCTATAGCGGCAATCGCAAAATAGAATGGAAGGAAATGCTGGCCGGCGAAAAAGCTTTTAAACAAACCGGCGAGTGGCTGCCTGCGAAAACATTACAAACGGCAAAAGATTACCTGGTATCAATTAAAGGCCCTTTAACCACACCCATTGGCGGCGGCATCCGTTCACTGAACGTGGCCATGCGGCAGGATCTTGACCTGTATGCCTGTGTGAGGCCGGTAAAATGGTTTAAGGGTGTTCCCTCCCCGATGATACATCCCGAAAACGTGGATATGATCATCTTCCGCGAAAACACTGAAGATATTTATGCCGGTATTGAGTGGAAAGCCGGTTCGGCCGAAGCAAAAAAGTTTGAAAAATTTTTGATAGAAGAAATGGGTGTGAAGAATATTCGTTTCCCCGGCGATTCGAGTTATGGTGTAAAACCCGTTTCTAATGAAGGCAGCAAGCGATTAGTGAGGGCTGCTATTAAACATGCGCTTGCACATGATCTTCCATCGGTAACATTGGTACACAAGGGAAACATCATGAAATTTACCGAAGGTGGATTTAAAACCTGGGGTTACGAAGTTGCCCGCCAGGAGTTTGGTGATAAAACCTTTACCTGGGATGAATGGGATGAATTAAAAAAAGAACATGGTGAAGCGCATGCCAACGAAGTGCAGCGCAAGGCCTTGCATGAAGGCAGACTGCTGGTGAAAGATGTGATCGCTGATAATTTTTTACAACAGATATTGATTGCTCCAAAAGACTATTCTGTGGTAGCAACCCTTAACCTGAACGGTGATTATATTTCTGATGCCCTGGCAGCAGAAGTAGGGGGCATAGGCATTGCGCCAGGTGCCAATATCAATTACAATACCGGATATGCCGTTTTTGAAGCCACGCATGGTACGGCTCCCAAATTTGCAGGCACCAACAGCATGAATCCCTCTTCGGTTATTTTAAGCGGCTGCATGCTGCTTGAATATATTGGCTGGAAAGAAGCAGCGGATTTGATAGAATCTGCCTTGCAGGCTACCATCATGCGTAAACAGGTTACCATTGATTTTTATAACCTGATGACGGGCGCCACACTTTTAAAAACTACTGAATTTGGTGATGCTATTATTGAAAATATGGGCTCGGTGATAACAGATTTTCAACTGAAGAAATCTACTGGCTTATAAAAAATCAGCAACATTTAAAATGCTGATGTGGTAAAATAGTACACAAAAAATACGGGCAACCAATTTTAAAATTGATTGCCCTGTTTTTTAAAAATCTTAAAAGAAAAATTGCTCTTTAGTAATTTTCCCATCTTTTACTTCATAAACGGCTATTTCATCCATCTTCATTCTGCCAGCTTCCTTCATGGTTGCATCCATACCCATGGCTACTGAAAAATAATTGCCAGCAACTATCGGGTCGCCGGTGTAGCCCCCATGCATTTCTACAACCGATTCATTAAACTTTTTGCCTTTTTCTTTAATGGCTTCCATGCCTTTGGCATTTCCAAGTCCGGCAGCCATAGCATGTGCCGGTTCAATACTTTCGCAATCTGCTGCATACAATTCATCCTGTATAACATCAAATTTACCTTCTTTTGATAATTCCATAAACCGGTTGGCTACTTCCTGTGTTGTCATGATCTTTTATTTTTAAGGTGATTAAATTGTGGCTATAAATGTAATAAAATAAACCAGGCTTTTTATTACCAAATTATTATTTTCAGTAGTTATATTGATGATTTAAATAAAATTAGTTTATCGTACTTTTGGCAACAAATTAATTTTGTATGAGCAAAATACAAGTAGCAAACCCAGTAGTTGAATTAGACGGTGACGAGATGACCCGTATCATCTGGAAGTTCATTA
>JANNYY010000621.1:0-2308 GCA_031410355.1 Chitinophagaceae bacterium
TTTATTTACACCGGGAAATTTATTAAAGGAGAAAACCGGTTCTTTAATGGCAAAGCCGGTGAGCTTTTTTTCGAAAGTAAAATCTTTAAGCTTGTTTACATCCATCATTATTTTTGTAGCAATATTCAAATAAGGAATCTGGTATGCTTTGGCTATGAAAGGAGTGGTACGGCTGGCTCTGGGGTTGGCTTCAATTACATACACATTGCCATCTTTAATGGCAAACTGGATGTTGATAAGCCCTTTTATTTTTAATGCCCTTGCAATTTTTTCGGCATATTCTTCCATGGTATGCACAATCAATGGCGACAGGTTAAATTGTGGTAATACGGCATTACTGTCGCCGCTGTGAATGCCAGCCGGCTCTATATGTTCCATTACGCCCATCACATGAAAATCGTCACCATCAAAAATGGCATCTATCTCTGCTTCCTGGCAGCGGTCTAAAAAATGATCAATTAAAATTTTATTGCCGGGCAAATGTTTTATCAAACTCAGCACACCTTTTTCCAGGTCTTCATCATTGATAACAATCCTCATGCGCTGTCCGCCTAAAACATAACTTGGCCTGATTAAAACCGGGTAACCAACCTGCTTAGCCACTTCAATCGCTTCATCCGTATTAAAAGCGGTGCCGTAATTTGGATAAGGTATCTCCAGTTCTTTCAGCATATCGCTGAACCTTCCCCGGTCTTCGGCTATATCCATACTGTCGAATGAAGAACCGATTATTTTTATGCCTTTTTCATGCAGCCGCTTGGCAAGTTTTAAAGCCGTTTGTCCACCCAGTTGCACAATTACTCCATAAGGTTTTTCGTATTCTACAATTTCCCAAAGATGTTCCCAAAACACGGGTTCAAAATAAAGTTTATCAGCAATATCAAAATCGGTTGATACCGTTTCAGGATTACAGTTTACCATGATGGCTTCGTAACCTGCTTCTTTTATTGCAAGTAATCCGTGCACACAACAATAGTCAAACTCAATGCCCTGGCCAATCCTGTTGGGGCCACTGCCGAGTACAATAATTTTCTTTTTATCAGAAACCAAACTTTCGTTGCTAACCAGTTTACTTTCGTTTGCCGGTTTGTTCTCAAAAGTAGAATAGAAATATGGTGTCTTGGCTTCAAACTCGGCACTGCAGGTATCAACCATTTTAAACACACGGGTAAGGCCCATGGCTTTTCTGCGCTCATAAATTAATTCTGCATTTTCTTCGTTCATTATCCGAATGATCTGCTCATCGCTAAAACCCAATTTTTTTGCTTCGGTTAAAACATCATCAGGCAAAGTTTTCAGATCGTATTGCGCAATTTGTTTTTCGCAATCACAAATTTTCTGTATCTGGTAAATGAACCAACGGTCAATTTTTGTGCTTTCGCAAATGCGCTTGATGCTGGCGCCGGCCATCAGTGCATCTTTGATACGGAAAATTCTGTCCCACTTAGGAATTTTAATGTATTCAATCAGTTCATCGGCTTTCATCATGCTTTTGCCGTAATAGCCAAGCCCAACGGCTTCATTCTCCAAACTCTGACAGGCTTTTTGCACTGCCTCAGCAAAGCTGCGGCCAATCCCCATTACCTCGCCAACACTTTTCATCTGGAAACCCAAAGTATCTTTTGCGCCTTTAAATTTATCAAAATTCCAGCGTGGTATTTTTACAATTACATAATCAAGGGCCGGTTCAAAATAAGCGGAAGTTGATTGCGTAATTTGATTTTTTAATTCATCTAAATTATAACCAATAGCAAGCTTTGCTGCAATTTTTGCAATGGGATAGCCTGTTGCTTTACTTGCCAATGCCGATGAACGGCTAACCCTGGGATTAATTTCCACCACAATAATTTCCTCTGTTTGTGGATTGAGTGCAAATTGCACATTACAGCCTCCGGCAAAATTTCCAAGTTCCCTCATCATCCGTATAGCGGTGTTACGCATTAGTTGGTAAGCAGTATCGCTCAGCGTCATTGCTGGTGCCACGGTAATACTGTCACCGGTATGCACGCCCATTGGGTCAAAGTTTTCTACTGCACAAATGATCGCAACATTGTCCGCATTGTCTCTCAATAATTCCAGCTCAAATTCTTTCCAGCCAACTATCGCTTTTTCTACCAGCACTTCGTGTATTTGGCTTGCGGTAAGCGCATTGTTGAGCGCTTCATCTAAATTCTCTTTTTGAAATACAATACTTCCACCGCTGCCGCCTAGCGTAAACGACGGACGAAGTACCAACGGATAACCAATTTGCTGCGCAAACTCTTTACCCTCCAAAAATGAATTAGCAATATGCGCTTCGCAAACAGGT
>JANNYY010000622.1:0-2597 GCA_031410355.1 Chitinophagaceae bacterium
TCTTTCCACAAAAACCATCATTTCTTTTCCAAGCCGTGTTGGACTTGCAGGTTGCCCATGTGTACGTGCCAGCATGGGTATGTCTTTCCAGGCAACGGCTAATTTGCCAATAGCATGTTGCAGGTTAATAACAGCAGGAAGGTATTCCAGTTCAATACTGTTTTTCCAAAGCAGGGGAATGGCTGTGTTGTTTATATCCTGCGAGGTTAACCCAAAATGAACCCACTCTTTTAAATGGCCCGCCTGGCAGTTATCCAAAGCATTTTTTATAAAATATTCTACCGCTTTTACATCGTGGTTGGTAATGGCTTCTGTTTTTTTAATTTCGGCAGCATCGGATAAAGAAAATTCATCAGCAGTTTTTTGTAAATACTGCTTTGTTTTAGCATCAGCTTTAAAAAATTTCTTCTCTGCCAAAAACAAAAAATATTCAATCTCCACTATTACCCTGTATTTAATCAGCGCAAATTCACTAAAATATTCAGCTAAATGGCTTAATTGTTTGCGGTAACGTCCGTCAACGGGAGAGATAGCAGTTAGTTGATTTAAATCCATGTTGTTGCAGTAAATTTGCGGCAAAAATACGTTAATTGGCACAGAAGATAAAGGTTGGCGCTGTTAGTTATTTAAATACAAAACCGCTGATATATGGGTTTGAGCAGGGCAGAATGAAGGATGAGATGGATCTTTTGATAGATTATCCGGCGAACATTGCAAGGGTTTTACTTAATGATGAAATTGATGTTGGGCTGGTGCCGGTTGCCATTATTCCATCATTAAAAGAACATCATATTATAGCCGATTATGGTATTGGTTGCGATGGAGCTGTAGCTAGTGTTTGTTTATTCAGTGATGTTCCTCTGGCTGAAATTGAAACCATTTTGCTGGATTATCAAAGTAAAACTTCGGTAGCCCTGTTAAAAATATTGTTGAAGGAACATTGGAACATTTCCCCGCAATTAGTGGCTGGCACAAATAATTTTGAGCAGGAAATTGGCGGAACTGTGGCCGGGCTTGTAATTGGCGACAGGGCATTGATACAAAGGCATAAGAATAAATTTATTTTTGACCTGGGGATGGGATGGAAAGAGCTGACTGGTTTGCCCTTTGTATTTGCCGCCTGGATAAGTAACAAGCCATTACCCGAATCATTTTGTGCAGCATTTAATGAAACAACCAGAGTAGGGTTAGATCATATTAAAGAGGTTGTTGCCCAAAATCCATTTGATTCTTTTAACCTGCAGGATTATTATAACAATTTTATTAAATTCAGGATAGATTTACGGATGCATGACGCATTAACTTTATTTTTGAACAAATTAAATAACGCTGTATGAAAGTTGTAATTTTTGCCGGCGGGCTGGGCACACGTATTTCGGAGGAAACTGATACCAGGCCTAAACCCATGGTTGAAATAGGCGGCAAACCAATACTCTGGCATATTATGAAAATATATGGCAGTTATGGGTTTAATGAATTTATTATTTGCCTGGGTTATAAAGGCTATGTTATAAAAGAGTATTTTATGAATTACTTTTTGCATAACTCCAACCTTACCATTGATCTTGAAAATAATAATGTAGAATTTCACAGCAGCAAAAGTGAAAAATTTAAAGTTACCCTTGTTGATACCGGCCTTGAAACAAAAACTGCCGGAAGATTAAAAGCTGTGCAGTCTTTCATAGGCAATGAAGATTTTATGCTCACTTATGGCGATGGTGTTTGCGATATAAACCTGCAGGATCTGCTTGCTTATCATAAACAACACGGTAAAATTGCCACAGTAACAGCCATTTCTTTAGATGCACGTTTTGGCGGACTGGACCTGGATAAGGAAGGAGAAGTGGTTTCGTTTAAAGAAAAAGCAAAGGACGAAAGTAAATGGATAAATGCCGGTTTCTTTGTTTTAAAACCAGAAGTTTTTAAATACTTAGACGGCGATATGAGTAATATGATGTGGGAAGATGAGCCACTGGAAAATTTAACGAAAGACCACCAGTTACAAGCATACCAGCACCAGGGCTTTTGGAAATGTATGGATGCCCTGCGTGATAAAATTGAATTTGAAAATCTCTGGCAAACTGGCCAGGCAAAATGGAAAACTTGGTAGATATTCAGACATTACAATCTTATTATAAAGGCAAAAAGGTTTTTATAACCGGGCACACCGGTTTTAAAGGTTCGTGGCTTATGGCATGGCTGCACCAGTTGGATGCTACAGTAAAAGGATATGCCTTAGCTCCTGAATATGCTGAATGTCTTTTTAATGTGCTGGAACCTTTGCAGTTGGGAGAAAGCATTATTGCTGATATCCGGAATAAAGAAAAATTGAAAGAAGAAGTATTATCATTTCAGCCCGATTATATTTTTCACCTGGCGGCACAACCCTTAGTGCGCCGCAGTTACCAGTTGCCTGCCGAAACTTTTGAAGTGAATGCAGTTGGTACAGCAAATTTACTGGAGGCGGTAAACCAGCTTACAAATAAATGCTCGGTGATCATCATCACTACAGATAAAGTGTATGAAAATAAGGAGCAGGATATTTTGTACAATGAACAGGATGTGCTGGGAGGATATGATCCTTACAGCGCCAGTAA
>JANNYY010000623.1:0-1637 GCA_031410355.1 Chitinophagaceae bacterium
GTAAAAGCTTATTTGGTTAGCAAAGGAATTGCTGAAAGCCGTTTGAGTTCTACGGGTTATGGCGAAACAAAACCAGTTGCTGACAATAAAACTGTTGCCGGACGTGCAAAAAACAGGAGAGTAGAAATGACTTTAAGTAATTATTAATAATACTACTGATCTTATAACACGAACCCTCCGCAATTACGGAGGGTTTTGTTTATATTATTGATAAACCTAAATTTTTGTTATTAAATTATACTTTAATGTTTCATTGAATATTTTGTATAATTTTAATGATCAAAACTATATCCCCTATGCATAAAATTAAAAACCTCCTGAGTTGCTTTGTAGTATTAATTGCTTTTTTTTCATTTGATGCCAAAGCTCAAATTATAGAAAACAGTATTAACCTTTATGGCGCTAATTTCCCTCAGGAAAAAATCCATATTCATTTTGATAAAGAATCTTATTTGCCCGGCGAAACCATTTGGTTTAAAGCCTACATGTTGGAAGAGAATTTACCATCTACCCGCAGCACCAATTTTTATGCAGCCTTATATGATGAGCAGGGTAAACTGGTACAACAGCAGATCAACCCCATCTTTAGCAGTACCAGCGACGGGCATTTTGTTATACCCGACAGTTTACAAGCTACACAGTTAATTTGCAGGGCTTACACAAGCTGGATGCTGAATTTTGACACAACTATGTTATACAGCCAGGCTATTAAAATAATTAACAACAAAGCACCGGCTGAAAAAACAACAGTAGCCAAAAATGTAAGCCTGCAGTTTTTTCCCGAAGGAGGCGATATCATTGAAGGCAATGTTAATACAATTGCTTTTAAAGCCACTTACAATAATGGTTTGCCATTTTATGTTGATGGGGTTATTAAAAAACAGGAAACCGGTGAAGTGATGATGCCATTAACAATTGTACACGATGGTATGGGTAAATTTGACCTTGATTTTAAACCTGGCGATAAATATTATGCCGAATGGATTGACAATAATGGTATAAAACAGCAAACCGGTTTGCCTGCATCAAAAACTATGGGGGTTTCATTAAAACTCACCGTTCAAAAAGATAAAATATATTTTAACCTGGTAAATAAAACCGGCACCGATTCTTTACACGTATTGATGTACATGTATCAAAAAATATTTTATAAAACAAACTTAAGTGTACCTGCAGCAGAAGCTTTTACCGGTATGGTGCCCATTAATAAACTTCCCACTGGAACCATGCAGTTAACTGTTTTTGATGCAAGCTGGCAGCCAGTTGCAGAGCGGGTTGCCTTTATCAACAATAATAATTTTACCATCAATGCTGCTGTAAATACACAAGAGATCAACACAAAAAAAAGAGGAAAAAATAGTATTGAAATTTTAGTGGCCGATACCATACCGGCAAATATGTCGCTAAGCATTTCGGATGCAGATATGAACAACGAAGCATCAGGCAATTCGATTGTAAGTGATTTTTTACTGAAGGGAGATGTAAAAGGATACATTAATAACCCGGCTTATTATTTTACAAATAATACAGATGCGGGATTAAAGGCAAAATTAGACCTGGTAATGCTTACACATGGCTGGCGCAGGTATAACTGGACCGATTTGATGACACAGAAAATGCCTGTGGTAAAATACACT
>JANNYY010000624.1:0-4056 GCA_031410355.1 Chitinophagaceae bacterium
GATGCGCTTACTATTTTTGGCGTGGGCGTAATTGTAGCTGTTCACTGGGTTACTTTTTATGCAAGCGTTAAATATGCCAATGTATCTGTTGCCCTTGTTTGTTTTAGCGCAACCGGTTTTTTTACTGCTTTTTTTGAACCGTTAATCTTAAAAAGAAGAATTTCTTTAATTGAAATTGGGCTTGGATTAATTGCCATTACAGGCATTTATATCATTTTTGATTTTCACCCCCAATACAAAGCGGGTGTGATCTTTGGGATCATTTCTGCTGTAGGCAGTTCGTTGTTTCCTATTTACAATAAAAGATTATTGCTTACTTATTCACCAAGAATTCTTACGTTTTATGAGTTGGGAGGAGGATTGATTGCCTTAACCCTTTTAGTGCCTTTTTATTTAATGCAGTTTCCGGCTGTATATTATTTACCAACAACAACCGATTGGTTGTGGTTATTGGTATTGGCCTGGCTTTGTACGGTTTTAAGTTTTGATCTGCAGTTGAATGCATTAAAAAAAATCTCAGCATTTACGGCAAACCTTACCTATAACCTGGAACCAGTTTATGGTATCATCCTGGCTTTTATCTTTTTTAAAGAGAATAAAAACCTGCACCGTGAATTTTATATCGGTGTACTGCTGATATTGCTGGCAGTGGTTTTGCAAATGCTGAGGATAAGGCGGGAATATAAGCAAAATTCCAGGGCGGGTATTTAAATAGTACAATCAGCCGCTACAAATTACAGGTAATCAATTTCGGTATCCATTTTTGCAAAAGTGCTGAACATGGCATAAACACCGCAATATTTTTCCGTTGAAAGGGTTACTGCTTTTATCATCTTGCTTTTATCTTCTTCTGCAAGTTTTATTTTGTAGGTGATCTTTACATGGTTGTAAATTTTGGGATGTTCGTTAGTAAGTGCTGCATGCACTGCGATACTGAAATCACTGAAATCCACTTTCATTTTATTTAATATAGAAACGATATCCATGCCTGTGCAGCCAGCCAGGGAAGCCAGCATCAGGCGTTTGGGGCCGGGGCCGGAATCTTCTCCGCCCTCATCTGCTGTTGTATCCATTAATACATCATGGCCATTAATGGTTGAAGTAAAAGCCATGTTTTTATTAAATAGGGTAGAAACTGAATGTGTTGTCATAATTTAGTTTTAAGGGGTTTTATTTTAAAGATCAATGTTGCATAACCGGTATTTTCTACCTGTTCTATCCTGATGGTATGTTTGCCGTTTAATTTTACAGTTGCCTGGTGATGAGTATCCTCATCATATTTGTATTTTGATACATCCCAAAAATCGATCACTAATCTATTATCAACAAATACTTTTACAATGTCATCGGCGGTTACACTTAAAATATACATCCCTTCGTCAACTTTTACAGTGCCTGTTGCAACTATGGCAAAAGAATCGGCAGGTAAATTTTTATCAATTGCTCCCCACCAGGTGTAATCAATTTTTTTTGTTTGTTCCGATTTTACAGGATTGGTTTTAAAAGCGGTTTTAAACTGTTCGTAATTTTTATTAGGGTTATGACTGGCATCCCAACTATACCAGTTTACACTCCAGTTAATGTCCGGTTCAAAATTCCGGAAAGAAAAATTACAGGCTTTGTTGGCTGATTGTTTTTTACCAAACTGGTCAGTAAAAGCATCACCGGTAAATTCCATTTCCAATTGCAGATCAACGCCATTTTTTTGTACAGTAATTTCTGCAGGAAATATTCCTTCCGTCTGGCTGATATTTTTCACATCCTTTGAATTTGTGATCTTCCATTTTCCTTTTGGCCCAAGTACATCAAAATAGTAAATATTGTTGCTGTCAATCTTTTTTAAAAAAATAATTGGGTAGCGAAAATCGTAAGGCCCCCATTCGGTGATCTTCATTTGATCACGGCCTTTTGGAAATGCTGTCACCGGGATACTTGTTTGTTTCCAGGTGCTAATAATATCCGGAATATCCGACGTGGAATCGGAAATATTAGGAGGGTCAATGGCCAGGTTTGTAACGCTGCTGTCTTTCTTTATTTCTGTTTTAATATTTTCATAAGTGTTCCCATCAAGGGTTATATCACTGGTTAAATTCAAATCAAATGCAATGCTCTCGTTTTTGAAATTGTTATTCCAAAAATTGTAATTCATACTTCTGGTATCCCTGTTTCTTGCATATCCCCAGTCAGCAGGTTGTGTTTTTCTGGCCCATAATTTTATGGCGGCCTGTTTGTTGTTTTCAAAACTATTGCCGCTGATGTTATTATATTGTCCGTGTTCAATGGCAATGCCTACCCGGTTTTTATAAAACAGGTTTCTATAAACTGAAGTCTGCCAGCTATAGCCACCCCAAATACCATGGTCACATTCTTTAATGATATTATCAATGATCTTATTCTTACTGAAAGTTACTTCCACCCCATTTGTTGGTGCATAGCTAAAATCGTTTTTATAAATATAATTGTCGTTACATCCTCCTTCTCCTGTGTCCATAGTAGTTTGTCCCGCCCATAAAAAAAATCCATCACCACCATGCGTTACACTGTTATATGCAAACACATTGTCGTTACACTGCTCAAAAACCAAAATGCCTGCACTATCCTGCCCACGGTTATAAAATCCCTGGCTGTGTCCACGCACATTAAAATCGAGTTTGTTGTGTAAAATATTGTTACGGCTGCTGCGGTACATACCAATACCAATGGCCGAGTTAAAAGAAAAATCATTGCCGGTTATCATGCCATCATTGCTGCGCATCATCATCAAAGCACATTGGCCACCCGTAATTGTATTGTGGCGGATCACAGCTTTACTGCAATCCTTTAAATAAATGCCTGCTCCATATCTCAGCCATTCGTCATTTTCATTATGGTGATAACTCATCCAGTCACTTACATCTTCACGCAGCCAGGTGCTTTGCAATTGCTGGCGGTAATTATAGCTAAAATCTGAGCTTTCAATTGTAAGATTTTTGCAGCCGTCAGCGCTAACGGCTACTTTATAACCACTTATCCTGGCATTTTTAAGCGTGATATTATTGCCCTTAATTAATATAGCCAGGCCATAAAATTCATTGGGCAACTGCTTATCTGTACTTCCCTGTAACATAGCATTATCAAAATCTACAGTTATGTTATTACCTTTTATCAGTATCAACGGGCGGTTAAGGGAATCATAGCCATTTAAACGATAATACCCTTTTTTTACTTTTACTGAGCTGGTTATTAACATTCCCTTTGTAAGTTCAACAGGAGGAGCGGCGGCTTTTATTGCATATACCTGCAGCACGATTATAGTTAAAAAAAGAATACTTCTCATTCGTTCCATATTGATAAAGTTAGTATTATTAACAATTTGGCTTTAATTGTGGGTAGATTTCAATAAAAAATCAAAATTTCTTCCGCTTCAAACATTGATTATTAATATTTAACCTTACCTTTGCCGTCCAAAAATAAGCACTATGGCTAGAGTATGTCAGGTTACAGGAAAGAAGCCGATATCCGGAAATAAGGTTTCGCACTCAAATATTAAGACAAAACGCAGGTTTTTACCAAATTTGCAAACTAAGCGTTATTTTCTTGCAGAAGAAGATAAGTGGGTTACCCTTAAAGTATCAACTGAAGCAATCAGAACGATCAATAAAAACGGCTTATTTGCAGTTGTAAAAAAGTTGCGTGCTGCGGGTGAAAAAATCTAAAGCCCCTAACCCCCTAAAGGGGAATATGGGTTAGATAAATTTGAAGATTAAAGTAATAAATAAATATAAAAATGGCAAAGAAAGGTAACAGGGTACAGGTTATACTGGAGTGTACCGAACACAAAACAAGCGGAATGGCCGGCACAAGTCGTTATATTACCACTAAAAACAAAAAGAACACACCTGAGCGTTTAGAGTTAAAGAAACTTAACCCTATCTTAAAAAAGGTAACTGTTCATAAAGAAATTAAATAAAAACGTTAATCCGTTAATAGTTTATACGGATAAACCAATAAACTATTAACTTATAAACTTACAATCATGGCAAAAGCAGCTAAAACCGCGATAAAAACCAAAGACCA
>JANNYY010000625.1:0-1597 GCA_031410355.1 Chitinophagaceae bacterium
CACCCGGTATTTTGGCCTTAATGGGTGCCTTAACATCTGGTTTTACGGTTTTTTTAACGGCAGGTTTTTTAACGGCTGTTTTTTGAGTGGTTGTTTTTTTTACAGCCGGTTTTTTAACCTGTGCATGTACATTCAATGTAAAAAAACAAACTAAGGCAAGCGCAATTAAAGTTTTCATTTTGTTCATAAAAAATAATTAGTCAATAAAATTTTGATTTTGAAAGTATAATAAAATATGGTCTTTTAAAAAATTTTCCTGCTCAATCATAATAAATCCAGGCAGGGGTTTCAGTTGTTTAAAATGCGGCCAGCCCTCTTCATCATTACCTTCCGGTAAATAATAGCCGCTCAGCGAAAGTACAGTACATACGGCAATGTGCATCAGGTCTTGCTTTTCTTCTTTACTAAAATCCTGTTTACCACTACCCAGTTCCTGTATGCCAATTAAAAAAAGAATACCGTCCATATCGGGCTTTATGCCGAAGCGCTCTTTTAATTTAATGCGCAATTTAAGCCACCGTACCTGTAAATCGTCTTTTACGTGCTGCATTTTGCAAATATAACAAAAACCCCCTCCGCCCCCTAAAGGGGGAACTGATTATGTTATAGAAGGAAGCGAAGAGGTGCAAAACGTAATTAAAGTTAAATAGTAATTCAAAAGTTGAACGGAGCGTCGCCACATCTGCCCAATCAGGGAACATATGCCGGTAAACAAAAAAAATCAAAACCTTATCTTTGCCAAAATTTTTTAGCATACATGTTACAGATCAGCTATATCAGGCAATATACAGCGTTGGTAAAAGAAAAATTAGCGGTTAAGAATTTCGGAGATCTTTCTGTGATAGATAAATTATTAGAAACAGATGAACAGGTTCGCAAATTAAAGACCCAAACCGAAGCTTTGCAGGCAGGTTTAAATACTGCCAGCAAGGAAATTGGTATGCTGATGGGCAAGGGCGAAAAAGAAGCTGCTGAAAGAAAAAAGCAGGAAGTGGCACAGCATAAATCTTCTTTACAAAATCTTACCCAGCAACTGGCAGATGCAGAAAAATTATTGCATGATGAACTGGTGTTGTTACCAAACCTCCCACACTCATCTGTACCAAAAGGCAAAACTCCTGAAGAGAATGAAGTAGTAAGAGAAGGCGGAGCTAAACCTGCATTGGCTGCAACAGCCGTACCACATTGGGATCTTATAAAACAATACGACCTGGTTGATTTTGAAACGGGAGCTAAAATCACCGGCAGCGGATTTCCCTTATTTAAAGGAAAGGGAGCCAAACTACAGCGGGCTTTAATACAGTATTTTTTAGATTATAATATTGCAGCGGGTTACACAGAATATTTACCGCCGCTGCTGGTGAACGAGGCATCGGCTTATGGTACCGGCCAATTGCCCGATAAGGAAGGGCAGATGTATCATGCAACAGCAGATGGGTTTTATTTAATACCAACAGCCGAAGTGCCGCTTACAAATATTTACCGCGATGAAATTTTAAAAGAAACGGAACTGCCCATAAAAATGACGGCCTTTACGCCCTGCTTTAGAAGAGAAGCAGGAAGTTTTGGTGCAGATGTACGTGGATTGAACAGGGTA
>JANNYY010000626.1:0-11873 GCA_031410355.1 Chitinophagaceae bacterium
CATCACTGTAACCAGGATTTCAAGCTCATCAGGGACACTAAGCAGATTTCCAGGAGCACACAGAGCGACTGAGATGTTGGTACTTATGCTGCCAAAAGCATTCTTTACTGTGGGAAAATTGTTTTTGTCATAACTCTTGTCAGGAGCAGCTAACTTTAAAAACTAAAAGTTTGTTGAACTCAGCTCGAAGAGGGCTTTCGATGGAAACATCACTCACGCTTTTCATCTGGAACAAGAACCGCATATTACCGGTACGGTTAACTGAATTCAGCATTACCGAAGAAGCTTTTGATATTAACCTGAATCCTTTAAGGGCAAAAATAAGTTTGGGTATGCGGGTACTGAGTACTGATGATTTGGGCTTTAGTCATAAAGGTGGAAGTTTATTTATGAGTTACCTGCAGAATAAAGAACGGCTTTCAAAAATTTTTAAATCAGGTACGCTTGGCGACCTGGGCGTAAAATCAATCCCATGAGTGATATTTCACAATCTATTTTACAGCAACTTGGTTTAAAATCAAGTCACTTCTCACTTTCAAGCAGGTACAACAGTACCGAACTGGCTACAATGGAAGGGAGCAACGGCGAATCAATCATTTATTTACGCAGGCGGTTTGTACCGCCCTCCGAAAGATTTTTTTTATTGCAGGAACACCGTGTAAAAGAAGGGGAGCGGCTTGATAATATTACCGCTCAATACCTCAGTGACCCCGAAAGATTCTGGCAGATATGTGATGCAAATGATGTTATAGATCCTGGAAAACTGGCCGAAGAACCAGGCAATATCATTAAGATTACTTTACCTGAAGGAATTCCTGGAAATTCAAATGCTTAAAGGAATTCACTTAACGTTGATGATTGGGCCGGCTGTGCCTGTTATTGCACCCAAAGTGGTAATGGATGCCTTAAACAGTATACAGGTTACCAACAGCAAAGACCGTAGTGGTTTCCAGGTCAGTTTCAGTGTTTCAAACAGCTCTGTTTTATTAACCACCATGTTGCCGGCCGGTTATTTTGACCCGATAGTAACAAGGGTAATTATTATTGCAACATTAAATGGTGTGCCTAATGTTTTAATGGATGGGCTGGTAACCAATCACGAACTTTCACCATCCAGCGAACCCGGCAAATCAACATTAACAATAACCGGAGAAGATATAAGTTTGGCTATGGACCTGGTAGAGCTTATAATCCCTTTTCCTGCCATGCCCGATTATGTAAAAATATTAACGCTTTTTGCTCCCTTTGCATTCTTAGGTATTGTACCCGTTGTTATTCCTCCCATAATTTCACCAATCCAAATACCTATACAAGGCTGGGAAGCACAGGTTAAAAAAACTACAAAGGAGTACCTGAATTTTTTGGCATCCAGGTGTGGCTACGTTTTCTTTGTGCAGGCAGGGCCTTTACCGGGACAAAACATCGGTTACTTTGGTCCCGATATTAACCTGCCCATTCCACAACCTGCTTTATCAATAAATATGGATGCACATAGTAATGTAGAAGCTCTGAGTTTTTCATTAAATGGTATGGCGAAAAAAATAAACATCTATACAATTTTCGATCCTGTTACCTATAAAGTTCCTATTCCAATTCCGGTTCCAAATATTAATGTGCTCAAGCCGCCTCTGGGTTTAAGGCCGCTTCCTCCTTCCAAAATTGCATTTGCAGATGATGGCGCTAAGCTGGCACCCGATAAGGCCGCACAAAAAATTATTGGCGATCTGATCAGCAGTGCTAATAATCCTCCCTCTGTAACCGGCAACGGCTCATTAGATGTGTTGCGTTATAATGGCTTGTTGAGGGCAAGAATGCTGGTGGGTGTTAGAGGAGCAGGGTTAACCTACGACGGTATGTATTATGTTGACAGCGTAACGCATAATATAAAACCAGGCGAATACAAACAAAACTTTACATTATCACGCGACGGCGTAATTTCTAACACACCAAGAGTACTTGTATGAGCGATGGAAAATATTTTGGAAAATACAGGGCAACTGTTATAAATAATATAGATCCTGAACTTAGGGGAAGGTTAATGTTGATGATTCCTGATGTTTTAAATCTTATCCCCTCAACCTGGGCTGAAGCTTGTGTTCCGCTGGCTGGTCCCACGGGCCCTCCCATGGGTGTCTATCTTGTACCTCCTGTTGGTGCAGGTGTGTGGGTTGAGTTTGAAAATGGAGATCCGGATTACCCGATATGGGTGGGATGCAGGTGGGGCCTGCCTTCCGATGTGCCTACGCTTGCACATGCAGGCTTACCGGTATCACCCAATATTGTTCTGCAGACTCTTGGACAAAATGCAATTGTTGTTAGTGATCTGCCGGGCCCAATTGGCGGCATCATGTTAAAAAGCCTTACCGGAGCTTCTATCATAGTGAATGATACTGGTATTTATATTCAAAATGGAAAGGGTGCAAGTATTATTATGGTGGGACCAACAGTTACTATAAACAACGGGGCGCTTACTATAATTTAAAATTTAAAGACTTAAAATAATGCCAGGATTCTTACTCCATTTGGGTGCCACTGTAATGTGTGCACATGCAGGCCAGGCGCAACCAACTGTACCTAACCCAAGGGTGATGGTGAGCGGCCAGCCAATTGTAACACAGCCTGGCCCTTATGTAATTGCAGGGTGCCCTTTTCTTACACCGGGCGGAAGTCCGTTGCCCTGCGTAACTGCAAACTGGATCACCGGTGCTTTAAGAGTTACTTCGATGGGGATGCCCGTTTTATTGCTCGACAGCCAGGCCATCTGCATACCGAATGGCACACCTTTATTAATAACTGTAACACAAGTGAGGGTTACCGGAACGTAATAAATATATGAATATCAAATTTCCTTTCCAGGTTGATCATAAAGGGCGCACGGCCCAGAGCACTGATGAAGAACATATCAGGGATATGATTGAACAGGTTTTATTTACCTCGCCGGGAGAAAGGGTTAACCGCCCAACTTTTGGAAGTGGTTTAATGCAGCTTGTTTTTCAGCCCAACAGCGATGAACTTGTTGCCACTACGCAGTTCCTGGTGCAGGGTGCCCTGCAGCAATGGTTAGGCGATCTTATTGAAGTAAACGAACTGGAAGTGCAGCATATTGATTCATCTTTATTAGTAAATATTTCCTATACCATCCGCAGCACACAGGAAAGCCAATCAGCATCTTTTAAAAGAACAGTTTAATGAGCAGACAATTTTATTGTAAGAATCAAGACCGGCAAAAATTAATTGCCAAAACAGGTTCTGTAATAAATGGTATTGATTACCTGGAAATAGCTTCTGAGGACCAGAAAACAATTAATTTATTTTTCCTGCAAAACCTGCCGGGGCAGGCAGGTGGCGTGCCTGCAAATCCCCCGCTTAAAAGAGAAAATATTTTTATTGAGGGTGGTGTAAGGGTTAAAAAAATTAATGTACAGTCGGTATCGGTCAATGCAAATGTGCTTACTATTAAGGTAGATAGTACGGGTGATTTTTCTATTTATACTTTAAAGATCTGCACTTCTGCTACTAATAAAGATACTCCCCCTGCAGGATTTGATCAGCAGCTTTCTTCGATAGAGTTTTCATTTAAAATAAATTGCCCTAACGAATTTGATTGTAATGAAGAAGCCATTTGCCCGCCGGAGCAAACAGAAGAACCTGCAATAGATTACCTGGCAAAAGATTATGGCAGCTTTAACCGGCTGATGCTGGATCGCCTCAGCATTATTATGCCCGACTGGAAAGAACGTAATGCGGCTGACCTGCAAATAGCTTTAATAGAATTAATGGCTTATGTTGGCGATCACCTTAGCTATTACCAGGATGCAGTGGCCACAGAGGCTTACCTGCAAACGGCCCGCCGCCGCATCTCATTAAAAAGGCATGCACGTTTATTGGATTATTTTGTTCATGATGGCTGTAATGCACGTGTTTGGGTGCAGGTAGAAATTGAAGCGGGTGGAGAGGCCGAGAATGTGCCGCTTTACAAAGGAACTGTATTAATGACCAACGGCGTTGAAAACAGCGTTACTGTTAATTCGCTAAAGAAAGATAAATTCATTTACGAGCAGGACCCTGTTGTTTTTGAAACCATGCACTCCATTACATTAAATGGTGCTCACAACCAGATTTCTTTTTACACCTGGGAAGATACTGATTGTTGCCTTACTGTTGGCTCTACATCTGCCACATTAAAAGATGATCCTACACTCAATCTTAAAAAAGGAGATATACTTATTTTTGAAGAAGTTTACAGCCCTGCTTCCGGTAAAAAAACAGATGCCGATCCTGAACACCGCCATGCAGTAAGATTAAAAACAGTAGGCCCTCATATAACAGATCATCTTACCGGCACAAAAATTATCAATATAGAATGGTTTACAGAAGATGCCCTGCCATTTACCTTATGCCTTGCCAATTCTTTAGAAAATGAAAATAAAGAAATGGGTTTTGAAAAGAGTTTTGCAAGAGGAAATATTGCACTGGCAGATCATGGCTCAACCAAAAAAATAGACAGCCTTAATCCTTCATCTGTTGTTGATGATGAAATTTATTATCCTGAGCTATCAGGTATAAATAATACAGTTGCAGTTGCTTACAACCACGATGAAGAAAAATCAATTGCAGCTTCTTTAACCATACAGCAGGATACGCACAAAGCCATGCCGGTAGTGAGTTTGCAATACAACCGCGAAACATGGACAGCAAAACAGGACCTGCTGGGGAGTGATCGTTTTGCCAATGAATTTGTTGTAGAAATTGAAAAAGACAGTTCATCTTTTTTGCGTTTTGGAGATGATATAACCGGGAAAAGACCTCCAATTGGTTTTAGTCCCAAAGCAACCTACCGCACAGGAAATGGAAAGGTTGGTAATATTGGTGAAGGAACAATTAATACGATTGTTTTCGACGGCCCCGGCATTCTTAAAGTAAGAAATCCAATGCCTGCAACCGGTGGCAGCGAAGCAGAAACAATGGAAGAGGTTCGGCAGTTTGCGCCACGTGCATTCCGTACACAGCAAAGAGCGGTTACTGCTGCTGATTATGTTGAAAAAACAGAACTCCATCCGGAAGTGCAGAAAGCAGCAGCAAAATTTTACTGGACAGGCAGTTGGTACACAGTCTATATAATTGTTGACCGTAAAGATGGAAGGGAAATTGATGAAGATTTTAAAGCATCTATCCGTAAACATCTGGAACAATACAGGATGGCTGGTTACGACCTGGAAATAAGGGCACCACGTTTTGTGCCTTTAAGTATTATTATCAACGTTTGTGTGCAGCCCGGTTATTTTAAAGCTGATGTTAAAGAAAGTATGTTACAGGTGTTTAGCAGTTATGATCTTGCCGATGGCAAAAAAGGATTTTTTCACCCTGATAATTTCACTTTTGGCCAGCCTGTTTATTTAAGTGCCGTTTATAAAACAGCGATGGAAATTCCCGGTGTTGCTTCTGTTGAAATAAAAGAATTTAAACGCTGGGCAAAGAATCCTGTAACAGAAATACATGATGGCTTTTTAAAACCAGCCGAGCTCGAGATCATCCGCCTGGATAATGATTCCAGCTTACCTGAAAACGGAAAAATTAATTTTATAATGTTGGGAGGATTATGAGTAATCAACATCAAACCGGCTGCGCCTGCGGCTGTTGTGAAGACAACAAAGACATCACACCATTAAGTGTGATCAACAACCCCGGGTTATCGGCTCTGCGTTACCGCGTAGGTACGCATGGCAGCTTTAAGCATTCCATGCTCAGGGGGTTGTCTGCAAAAACGGCGCTCAAAAAATTAAGTTCAAGATATGATGATGATCATGCAGTAGCTACACTTGATGCCTGGGCAACAGTACTTGATGTACTGGCGTTTTACCAGGAAAGAATTATTAACGAAGGTTACCTGCGTACTGCCACAGAACGCATGTCTGTTCTTGAACTGGCCCGGCAAATAAGTTACACATTAAAACCCGGCGTTGCAGCGGGTACTTACCTGGCTTTTAGTATGAATGAGGCTGTGGGTGCGCCGACAAAAGCTACCATACCTATTGGTACAAAAGTGCAAAGTATTCCCGAACAGGATGAACTGCCCCAGGTATTTGAAACAACAGAAGAAATTGAAGCCAGGGTTGAATGGAATGGCATTAAAGTTCAGTCATCCAGGAAAAAAATACCTGTATATGGCGATAAGGAAATTTACTTACAGGGAATAAGTACGGGATTAAATCCGGGTGATGGTTTATTGATGATTGGCGATGAAAGATTAGCGGATAAAGCAAGTGAACGCTGGGATTTCAGAAAAATTAAAACCATTGAAACAAATACAGAAATTGGCTACACAAAAATTACCTGGGAAAAGGGATTGGGCAAATTCAGCCACAATGTAAAAGTATTGCCGGCTTCAGAAAATTTTAAAGTATATGCCATGCGGCAAAGGGCAAATTTGTTTGGATATAATGCACCCGAATGGCGGGCTTTGTCTAAAGAAGTGCGTGAACGCTTTGATTCGAATGTAAGTAATACTGCAACAGAATGGGGAGGGATGGATATTCAAACCATATCCGGCGTTGCAAATACCATTCACCTTGATGCGCTTTACTCAAAAATTATAAAAGACAGTTGGCTGATGATGGTGAAAGAAGGGTATGATGAAGTTTACCAGGTGGAAAACACTTCAGAATCTTCACGTAAGGCTTTTACACTTGCTTCCAAAACTTCTGCTGTAGAACTTTTGGGCGAAAATTTGACAGCGGAGTTTAACACACATGTGCGGGATGCCGTGGTATATGCACAAAGTGAAGAGCTTCAGGTTGCAGCCATGCCTGTTGAAGATTTTTTACAAAATGATAAAGAGCTAACGCTTGAAAAATTAATAGCAGACCTGGAGGAAGAGAAAAAAATAATCATCAGCGGTAAAAGAAAACGGCTGCTGATAAATGAAGCATCAAAATATCCGAGGTTTGAAGTGGAGGACAACCCTTTAATATCAAGAGACCTTGTTGCAGGGGATTCACTGATCGTTGTTAAGAAACCTGAAGAAATTACAGGGGGTAAAACAAGGTGGACATTAATGGACAGTGGTGGTTTTGAAGGAACCATTGAAGGCAATACGGATAAAATAGGGCTGGAAATTGCACGTAGTACCGGTGGCAGGATAACCCTTGTTGCGGCCGAAAAAACAGATGGCGTGGTAAGCGAATTTCATACCATTGATTCACTAAGGGATGAGGCAAATCCTACAGTTATCATACTTACCGATCTTGTTTCAAATTTATTCGATCCTCCTACTGTTGCTATTTATGCAAATGTTGCAGCCGCAACACATGGCGAAACAAAAGCTGAAACTTTAGGAAGTGGTAATGGGTCGCAGGTATTTCAAAAATTCCTGCTAAAAAATAAACCGCTTACCTATATTTCTGCCGCAACGGCCAGCGGTACGCAAACAACATTGGAGGTAAGGGTAAATGATATTTTGTGGGCTGAAGTTGATTCGTTTTATGGTATAACATCAAAAGAAAAAGTTTATGTTACCTCCAGGGCCGATGATGGTTCTGTTACTGTTCAGTTTGGTGATGGAATAACGGGAGCACGGCTTCCTACAGGAACCGAAAATGTAAAAGCTACATACCGTGTTGGTATAGGGTTAGGCGGAATGGTAAATGCCGGGCAGTTATCCATGTTATTAACACCGCAGTTAGGCGTAAATAAAGTTACCAACCCGCTGGCAGCTTCGGGTGCATCCGATCCCGAACCCAGGGATGATGCCAGGAAAAATGCACCGCTAACCGTGCTTACACTCGACAGGATCGTTTCGGCAACTGATTTTGAAGATTTTACACGGGCCTTTGCAGGCATAGGAAAAGCCAGGGCCGATATATTGTGGAAAGGCGAACAACAAGTAGTATATATTTCCATTGCCGGGGCAGATGAAGAACCGGTAGATAAACAATCTTCATTATACCTGAACCTGCTTAGCGCCATTAAATTAGCCGGCCACTCAAACAATGTAATATATGTTGAAAATTATCAGCCTTTAAATTTTTCAGTAAAAGCAGGCATACTAACCGACAGCACTTATGATTTTGAAATGGTAAAAGAGAATGTACTGCAAACTTTAAAGGATACTTTTTCATTTGAAGGCAGAGATTTTGGACAGGATGTTACACCCGCCGAAGTTATTGCAACCATACAAGCTGTAGAAGGTGTAATATTTACCGACCTGGATAAGTTGAATAACAAAGATCCTTTTGCCAAAGAGCATTTTAGAATTTTTTCCGATATAGCCAGGCTGGATAGCACCAACATTGTGCCGGCAAAACGGCTTGACATTCTGCCGGCACAACTGCTTGTTATAAATGAAAAGGATATAACCATTACACAAATACCCTCATGAGTTTTACAGACAAAAATATATACGAATTACTTCCCGCAGTTTACCGCATTCGTGATGCAGAGCAGGGCGAACCGTTAAAAGCTTTAATGGAAATAATTGCCCGTGAAGCAAAAATTACGCAAGAAAATATTGCACAGCTATATGCCAACTGGTTTATAGAAACCTGTGAAGAATGGGTAGTACCCTATATTGGCGACCTGATGGGTGTAAGGGGTATGCACAGTATCACCGGTTCTAAAGCCATCAGTCAGCGGGCTTATGTTGCCAACACTTTAAGTTACCGGCGCAGGAAAGGTATTGCTCCGGTGCTTGAGCAATTGGCATTAGATGCAGCAGGCTGGCGTGCACATGTTACCGAGTTTTTTGAATTACTTGCTACTACCCAGTATATGAATCATATCAGGCTGCATCGCACAGTGGCGCCCGATCTGCGTAAAATGAACCAGCTTGATCTGCTGGATACTGCCTTTGATACAATTGCTCATACCGCAGATGTACGCCATATTTCATCTGGCCGCGGAAAACACAACATTGCCAATATCGGCATCTTTATATGGAAACTGCAGAGCTATCCCATAACACGGTCAGATGCAAGGAATATGGATTGCCCGGTTGCAAGTCCGCCAATGCCAACTGCACATTATTTTACTTTCAGCCCCCTGGGTTTAGATCTACAGTTATTTAACCAGCCTCAAACAGAAACAGGTATAACGCATATTTCCGAAGAAATAAATGTTCCGGCTTTATTACGCAGGCGCAATCTTTTTGATGAACTGGATGCATTACGGCAGGCGCTTGTTGATGGGGTACCGCCGGTTTATAATTATTTTGATGACAGGCCCGTTATTGAAGATGATACAACAACCAAAAAACATCCGGTTTTTGAAATATTTATTAACGGCGATATTGATCCTGTACCCCCCCAAGAGATACTGATCTGCAATATTGAAAATTGCTGTACGCCTCCCGCCAATATCATCTACAAAAAACTTAAACCAGATGGAACCGGCTATGATGATATATTAATGCCCGTAACTGTTGCGGTTGACCCGGTAAAAGGCCGTTTTATTTTTGCAGATCCTCTTATTACAAAGGCTGTGGTTAACTATTCGTATGGCTTCAGCGATGATACTGGTGGCGGACCATACAACAGGCAGGCGTCTGTTACCGATTTTACCAACCTGCTAAACTCCCTGAATAAAGAAATTACAAAACAGGTTGGGGTAAGTAAAACGTTAGGACAGCCAGGCGGTGTTGAAATTGTGGGAGATGAAATAATTTATGAAACCATTACTGAGGCTATTACAGCATGGAATGCAGAGCCTGCAGGCGCTGTATGGGTAATCAACATTATGGACAGCCATAGCTACGCCGAAGACCTGGATATCGTAATAAATGAAAACAGCCAGTTACTGATCATTGCTGCAGACTGGCCAGTAAGAGAAGATGAGGAAGCAGATCCACCAAGGAGCAGGTTTATGGGAGATTTATCTGCAGATGAATTAAGGCCGCATTTGTTAGGAAATATAAAAGTAAAAGGAACAGCAGATGTTGAAGAGAAAACAGGCGGCAGTTTATTTTTAAATGGCTTGCTGATAGAAGGAAACTTAAATATTGCAAAAGGTAATCTTGCTACATTAGGGCTTGCCCATTGTACGCTGGTGCCGGCAAAGGGAGGCCTGGTTGTTGGCAAAGGCATTCCCCCTGCAGATAAAACATCAAACCAATGGCTTACCATTACATTAAGCAGAAGTATTATCGGTCCCATCAATCTTAATAATACTTATGCAGTTAGTTTGAACATAGAAGATTGCATTGTTGATAATAAAGGAGGCAAAGCTATTATTGCCTTTAATACGCCGGCTACTATAAAGCGTACCACCGTATTTGGTGCAACGTATGTAAAAGAAATTTTTGCAGAGAACAGTATTTTCAGAAATATTGTGGTAGCCCAAAGAAGACAAAAAGGTTGTATGCGTTTTTGTTTTGCGCCTATTGAAAATTCAGCAACGCCGCGCCGGTTCCGTTGCCAGCCCGACCTGGAAATAAATACACAGATAGCCGAAGCTGAAAAATCCGGTGCCATATCCAGTGCCAAAAAAAAGCAGATAACAGACAGTATAACCGAATCATTAATTCCCGGATTTACTTCGGTATGGTATGGCCATCATGCATATAGCCAGTTACATATAACATGCCCCGAACAGTTGAGCGCCGGTGCAGATGATGGATCGGAAATGGGCGCTTTTTGCGCACTTAAACAGCCGCAACGAAAAGCCAACCTGCAAATTGCCCTGGACGAATACCTGCCGCTTGGTTTGGAAGCAGGTATCATTTACGTTACTTAATCATTGCTGGTCTTACGTCCCGTTTGACCATGGAGTTGTTATATCACTTTTATCTATTTACGTTATTAAACAAGGAGGAGTATTATGAAAGGAGATTTTTCAAAAGATACATTCAGGAAAAAGAAACATTTTCGTAATGTACCGATGCAACAGGGAAGAGTACTGCTTGATTCAGACTGGAATGAACAGGCCGCTATTAATGAGCACCGGGTTGAAACCGGTACATTGGATATTGTTGGAAAAAGCGGGGCTCCATATCATTACCCTGGCTTTGAGATCATCAGTGTAAATAATGCAGGCAACCCTGCATCTCCCGGAACAAATTTAAAAATTTCGGAGGGGCGTTTTTATGTTGATGGCATTATGTGTGAGAATGATGAAGCCGTTCTCTTTGCCGATCAGCCGGATTATGATAAAACGCCTTTGCCGAATGCAGCAGGGAGGTATATTTTTTACCTTGATGTATGGCAGCGGCATATAACTGCATTGGAAGATGGAGCATTACGTGAAGTAGCACTGGGCGGGCCCGATACAACAACACGTAACAAAACAATATGGCAGGTAAAATTTGAAAAAATCACTGCCGCTAGTACCTGTGTGGATGATATTCCTTTGTCTGTAACTGCTGCACCCACCGGCAAACTAATGGCCCGTGCAGAATTACCATCAGGTGCCAATGATCCCTGCGGACTGGCTGTAAGCGGGGGTTACAGGCGGCTTGAAAATCAATTATACCGGGTAGAGATTCATAAATCTGCCGGGACCCGTGCTGCAACTACATTCAAATGGTCAAGAGACAATGGTTCTGTTGTGGTAAGATGGGAGAGCATTGAAGCATCAAATGCCAACAACCTGGTTGTAAGCAGTACCGGCCGCGATGAACTGCTGGGATTTAAAAGCGGCGACTGGATAGAACTGATAGATGACAAAACTGATTTGTTTGGCTTACCGGGCCCGTTAGTACAACTTGCAAAAGTTGACAGCAATGTACTTACCATTAATCCATTAACCATTATTCCTGCCGGCGCACCTGTAACTTTAAGTACAAAAAATCCACGCATACGCAGGTGGGATTCAGCAGGCGAATTAAAGCCCAATTTAAATAACACCGATTGGGTTGAGCTGGAAGATGGCGTGCAGGTACAATT
>JANNYY010000627.1:0-9586 GCA_031410355.1 Chitinophagaceae bacterium
GTAGAAAGCAACAAACAAATGTGTGCAGGAAGATTTTCGATATATCCATTAAAACTGGTAACGGGTTAAGAAGCTATATTTGTAAAACTACTGTACAAAATTTAATTGAAAGAAACTATATGGCAGACAAAACAACAACGAGTTACCCGAAGGAAAAAATTAACATACTTTTTTTAGAAAATATAAGTGACGTTGCTGTAAAACATTTTAATGCAGCGGGGTATGCCAATGTAAAAAAAATAAACGGTGCATTAACTGAGGCAGAACTGATCACTGCGATTAAAGATGTACACCTGTTAGGCATACGCAGTAAAACGCAAATAACAAAAAAGATACTTGATGCGGCGCAAAAGCTGCAGGCCATTGGTTGTTTTTGCATTGGTGTAAACCAGGTTGATTTACATGCTGCAACTAAAAATGGCGTTGTTGTTTTTAATGCACCTTACAGCAATACCAGGAGTGTGGCTGAGCTGGTGATCGGTGCTTCCATCATGCTCATCAGGAGAATTATTGATAAAAATAAAGCGGCACATGAAGGGTTTTGGATGAAAGAAGCAAGCGGCAGTTACGAACTGCGTGGAAAAACTTTGGGCATTATTGGTTATGGAAATATTGGTAAGCAGGTAAGTGTGCTGGCCGAAAGTATTGGCATGAAAGTAATTTTTTATGATACAGAAACCAGGCTGCCGTTGGGAAATGCGGAAGACAAAAAAAGTTTAAAAGATGTTGTTGGCAAATCGGATATTATTACCCTGCATGTGCCCGAATTAACCAGTACAAAAAATCTTATCAATAAGGCCACGCTTAAATTTTTTAAGAAGGGGAGTATTTTAATAAACTATGCCAGGGGCGAAGTAGTTGACCTGGACGCACTACGCAAAGCTTTGCTGGATGGACATTTAAGTGGCGCTGCGGTTGATGTTTTTCCGGTGGAGCCTGAAAAGAATGGCGATCATTTTGAAACCCCGTTACAGGGATTAAGTAATGTGTTGCTTACCCCGCATATTGGCGGCAGTACACAGGAAGCCCAGCATAATATTGGCGATGATGTAAGCGGCAAATTATTTAATTACCTCGAAAAGGGTATCAGCACCGGCTCTCACAGTGTGCCTGAACTTTCGCTGCCGCCACAGGAAGGTACGCACCGTATTTTACACATTCATCACAATGTACCCGGTGTGCTTTCTGAAATAAATACACAACTAAGCAAACATAAAATTAATATACTGGGGCAGTACCTTAAAACAAACGATACCATTGGTTACGTGGTGCTGGATGTTAGCAAAAACCTGAGTAAAAATGCCTTGGAATTATTGCGGAAAGTGAAGGGGACGATTAAAGTGAGGATGCTGTATTAAATAATGGCACGTATTAGTTAACCCGTTGGTGGAATTAATTTAAAAAATGATTTTTAAAAGGCCCAGGGGGCCGAAATGTTAGTAGAATTTTAAAGCAGGCAAATGAATTTAGCTCCGTAGGAGCGGCATGTTTAATATTTCGCTCCTATGGAGCTCTAATACAAAACATTATTTATTTTCTACTAACATTTCGCCTCTCCGAGGCTAAAAAAATAACTTCGCAAACGGATTGTTAGTTTACTTATATTGTATTTAATTTATTCCCCACAGGTAAATTAACTGAAACGATGGTTCCTTTACTCTTTACACTGTTGATCTGTAATGTGGCACCCATCATTTTTATAAGATCTTTTATGATAAGATAACCAAGTCCGTTTCCTTTCCTGTTATCAATATTGGCCGAAGATATTATGAACTGGTCTGCCATAATATTTTTGATTTGTTCAGGGGTCATCCCTGCACCTTCATCCTGTACATTAATCACAACAGTTTCATCACCCGGCTGCGCAGAAATAATAATGTTCCCTTTTTCAGAAAAATTTATGGCATTGGTAAGCAGGTTATAAATTAAGATCTTCAAAGGTTCAAAAAACTGGTGAATTTCTAAATGGTTATCTATGTTATTGATCAATTTTAATTTCTTTTGATGCGCAAGTGAATTGAGCACACCGAGCACCTGGTTTACCAGTTCATGTACATTAAAAGTTTCTTTGGCCAGCCGCCTGTTCTCATTCTGGTATTTTATCCAGTTAAGAATATTGGTACTAAGCAACTGTAATTCCTGGGCGGTATTGGTCATCTCACTTATTGTTTCCTGCTGCAATTCTTCCGACATTACATTTCTTTTTTCGATAAGTTTTTTGCCGGCTACAGTTACAAATTTTAATGGCGTTACAATATCATGGCTAATGATAGATATTAGCCTGGTCTTTATTGTATTATTTTTTTCAAGTACTTCATTTTTTTCAAGCAATTCTTTTGTTTTTTCTGCCACCTGCTGTTCAAGTTTACGCTGCCTTATTTTATATTGCCGGGTACGCCAGCCTAAATAAAGTGCAGCTATTCCTATTACCGCTAAGCAACTTAAAACATAAAACCACCATTGTTTATTCCACGGCGTACTGATGGTAAATGAAATTTCTTTGTAAGAATAATTATTGATGCCAAAGCCATTGAGTTTCCTTATGCGTAAAACATAATTTCCGGAACTGAGGTTGCCAAGCCGTATCACTGCTTCGTTTTCTGTATTTACCGGTATCCAGTTATTTGTATCATTAAGCTGGTAATCGAGGTAAATATTTTCTTTATTACACCAGGCAGAAAAGCCAAGCCAGATCATTATTTGCTGTGTTTGGGCGGGAAGGCTTTTATAGTACAGGGAATCCGGATTTATTTTATTATTATTTACCAGTATCTCATCAATAAAAATTTCTCCTTTGGGTAAAATGGGTAAAGCTTTTTGGGGGCTTACCCATAATAAACCATCCATAGTAGGGAAGGAGATCGTTTTATTTTTTAACCGTAGCGCACAGGGGGTACAGCCACCATTCAGTTCTGTCATCTCCATGCCATCTTTTTTTCCAAAATAATGATAGTAAACTGTTGTTGTATTTTTTTCAAATGCATTAATAAGTTCAGCCAGGCTTGATTTAAACAATCCCCTGTTGGTGCTTATCCAGCAATAACCATCATCATCGGGCACAAAGCAGTGTGCGTATAAAAGATATTTATTCTTATCCAGTGGCATTGATTTTATCTTTCCATTTTTAAAAATATAAAACCCCGAGCCGTAAGAGCCAAAAAAAACATAGTCTTTATATTTCCAAATGCTGCGAACACAAATATTTTCTTTGTTAAACAGGGTGTCTAACCGGTAAGTGGTTGTATTAAATCTTAATAAACCACTGCAGGTTGCTACCGCTAAAATACCGGGGCTTATTTCTGCAAAATCAAAAATTGTGAGGCCTGCCTGTTCATTGGGATATTTGTAAAGAACTCTCAGGCTGTCTGCATCAAGAATTCCAATGCCGTAAGAATTTGCCAGGAAGATATCATTTCCCGATGATGCTACTATATCACTCCATTTTATTTTGTCATATACTTTTGTCTTTCCCGTATTGCTGTTGTACAGGTGCAGGCAGTTGTAGCCCAGTTTGGCTTCTACCTGGTTAAACCATAATAAGTTTCCGTTTGTTTGCGATACATTAAAATCAAATTTACCATGTATAGGTAATGTGCTTATGGCAGTTGTATTGCTGCCAATGATATCACTTTCATTGGTTAGTATATTGCCATCCAAAAGTTCAACCTGCGAATAATAAGAGTTCCTGTTCTTTGAATTAATTTCATTTCTTTTTTTTGATTGCACACTGTTTTGTTTTATCACAATCAGCCCTTTAGATTCTGTTCCTATAAATAACAACCTGTTCTTTTCGCTGTATTGAACTGATATAATATAAGAATCGGCAGGGATGCCGGTAAAAATAAATTTTGCAGTTATTTTAATGCCATCATATGTCAAAACCCAGGCTGCTTCTCCATCAATAAAAACCGGATTTAGCATTCCTGTTTGCCAGTAGAGTACACTGTTGCTGGTTTTTGGTGTAAATATTCCACCAGCTTCTGTTTCAATAGCAACAGGATACAGGCTCATATCAACGGTATTTAAAAGAAAAGTTTCATTTTTGTTATTGGAAATAAAATAACTTTTGTTGATCATGAAAACAGCATTAATATTCCCCTTTTCAAAAGGCAGGATAACAGGATCTTTTAAACTGATGGAGTACTGAAAAAGGGTTCCCCGGTTTAGTATAATAAAGGAAGTATCGGTGGTAGAAATTATTTTAGAAAGACCTGCCGAAAACCCGGAAGGGTTTATATTGTCAGCATTTTTTTTAAAAAAAATATCCGACACGCCCAATAAATAATAATTATTGATGAATGGGTTAACGCTGCTGTTAACTGCAGCCGGCTTCCAAAGAACAGGTTTGCTTTTATCAATTAAAAAAATATTACCGGGCTGGTCTGATGTAAATATTTTTCCGGCATTGTTACGCACTATAAAAAGCATCCTTTCAGAAGCAATGGATGGCATATTTTCTTTGGTATAAGACTTGAAATCAACCCCGTTAAATCTTACAATACCAGCTTCTGTGGCCATCCATAAAAATTCCGTTTTTTCATCCCATTGCAATCCTTTGATGCCATTTGAGGGTAAACCATTATCGGTAGTGTATTGCTGAACATGAGAGCCGGCAGCAGTTTGCGCTGTTGCCGAAAATGTAATAATAAAAAAGTGCAGTAATATGAGCAGTCTTGGCATAAGCGATTTACAATAACCAAGTTACTGCATCCAACTCAATAATTAACATTATACAGCGTAGCCAATTCCATCAGTTCTTTAATATTACCGGCAGTTGTTTTTTCAAAAATGCGGGTTTTGATGGTAGAGATGGTATTCATTTTTAAATTCAGGGTGTCGGCAATATCTTTTGTTCCAATGCCCTTAAGTACATAATGCAGTATCTCAAGTTCTCTTGGCGCCAGTGTTTTAAAAGGATTGTCCTGGTGGTGAATATTATTTTGCCGCACCGGCTCTTCGTTATGCATAAATTTTTGCAGTATCTGTATCATTTCCTCTTCACCAACAGATTTAGACATATAGTAATTGATACCGTATTGTTTTAGTGCTTCGCCATATATATCTGCAGGCTGCATGGAGAAAACCAGGATGTGCAGGTCTGGATATACCCTGCGGATATTGGGAATTACTTCCAGGGTACTTCCATCTGATAAAATAATATCCAGCACCAGGTGGGTATATTTATTTTTTACCAGTTCTTTCATCAGCTCATTACAGGTAGCTACTTCATGTAAATCTGTATATCCAAGGGTAAGCTGCATGTGCAGCTTTAGTCCTTTTCTTATCATGCTGTGATCATCTGCTATCAATATTTTTGGCTGCATTCGTTTTGTTGTTTCAGTTAAGTACCAGGGTACTAATTTCTATAATTTATATTTACTTTTTGTAGATTTTATTCTTACCGGCACCTGCAATTTACCTGATTAGTAAAAACGAACCCTTTTCCATCTGCACATCAGGAAAATTAGGTGCTTTATATTTTACAATATATACATAACCTCCCGGCGAAGATGGTTTTCCATTTACCATTCCATCCCAACCCCTGCTCTTGTCGCTGGTTTCAAAAACTACCTGCCCGTACCGGTTAAAAATTATTACAGTAAACTGCGTTACCACATCCGTACCTGATATCCTGAATACATCATTCTTTGTGTCATTGTTTGGTGTAAAAGCCGTGGGAACATATATTGCGGTAATGGGTGTTACTACTACACTATCTTTTGCAACACAGTGTGTCAGTTTATCAGTTGCCTGTATGGTATAAGTCAATTTCCTGTCGGGGGCAGCAACCGGGTTTAATACAGTTGTAAAATTCAGGAAGGCTGCAGGAGTCCATAAAAAATCATAATTGCCAGGGTTGGTAATAGTGGCATCGAGTGTGATTGACGAGCCAGGTTTTATAACCTTGTCGGGGCCTGCATTTATTGCAGGAGACTGTTTAATGATCACGGGGTTTATGGCGGGTAAAGAACCACAGCCATTTGTATCAGTAATTACCAGGCTTACATTGAAGGTGCCGGCCGTATTATAAGTACGATAAACAGGAGGAACAGCATTGCCGGTACCGTTTCCAAAATTCCATAACCAGGTACTTACTCCACCTGCTGTTGATAAAAACCTTACAGGAATTTTTTCACAAAGTGTATCAGTAATAAAACTGAAAGCAGCAACCGGGTTATTATGAATGAGGGGGATACTGTATGTTACGGTGTCGGTACCACATCCCTGTGTAAAACCTACAGCATGTTTAACAATGATATTGGCAGGAGTTGCCGCATAACTATGCGTAACTGTATTACTGGTTAATACTGTTGTACTTTGCCCATCGCCAAAATCCCAATACCAACTTGGAGGGTTGGCCGCATTTACGGGCACAGATGAAGTAAAAGTAAATACACTGTCTGCACAGGCTTTGCCCGCAGCTTGTATGGATACAGCTACAGGAGAACCAATACTAACTACTTTGGTGGTATCGCCTGCACAACCATTATCTGCATAAATTCTGTACCGCACATTATAATTACCAACTGATACAAATGTTTTTGTTGCATGTACAGTTGTTTGGGTTGTAGCATCCGGAAAATTCCATAAATAATTTGCTATGTTAAATCCGTTGGCAACCGATGAGCCGGTTAAAACAACTGATTGATTGGGACAGGTGCCGGATGGAATGCTGAAGTTGGCCTGTGGGCCTGGCTTTACAACCACTTTTACGGTAGCTGTTTCTGTCTGGCTGCAATTTTGAATAACTAATGATGTATAAGAAACAGGAATAGTATAGGTACCCGGGTTTGCAAAAGAGAAATTCTGCTGCAATGTATAAACATAATACGTACGCCCATTAATGGATTCGGTAGTAGTGGGTACGGGGTTTATAATAACTGAATCTGTATTTGGGGTTATGCCACCTGCCTGGCTTAAATGCCAGGTAATGGAATTGGCCAGGTAACCCAATTTTACAAAGATCCGAAAGGGCGTATTGGGGCATGTGAATGTATCAATATTGCTGCTGCTGTTAAATGTATTTCTTATAGCACTGTAATTATTAAGGTTGTTAATTAAAGTACCTACGTTATAACCATAGCTCTCATAATTACCCAGGCCATATACGGTTGATGTAAAAGCAGAGTCGCAGGTTAAAGTGTGTTGTGCAGCAGGGCCAATTATTCTTACCAATGCAACTGAATACGATGGCAGGTTTGGATGCGGTATGATTTGCGCAGGATTGATAGCAGCGCCATCAAATCGTAATGAGGATATAGCAGAGGTGGGGAGATGGATATTTGCATACACATAATCAATAGTTGATTTTCGGCTAACATAAAATAATACAGATTTTTGTCCCTGTTCTATCGGGCTTATGTAAAACATTTCGGGATCGCCGTAGGAGGGAGGTGCCGGAGTTGTTATTGGAAAATTCCAGCATTGGTTTTTATTGGGGGTATATTGAGCTACTAAAATAGGTTTATCTGCTTCATAATAATCCCCACCGGTTGAATCCAGGTATTCGTAAAAAAAATTTTTGATCAGCCCCGTCATCACCACGCCATTTTTTTTAACCACCGTGGTTGGGTCGGCAACACATATCCTGTAATAGTTCCTGTTGGTTTCTAAAATATCTGTATTGGTATTGTTAATGGTATGGTAGGTAAGATAACGGGTACCCCAGGCCTGTTGCGGAAATACCTGCTGGTGCATAAATTCGCCGCCATCGCCCCTGCATAACCTGATACCTCCCGAACCGGAAAAAACAGCAACCGGGTGGCAATTGCCATCTCCTCCCAGCACAGAAATAATTTTACTGCCTGTCATGTCCTTACTGGCCAGAGATGGATTTACATTAAAAACAGCCTTACCAAAAACATGGTACGATTCCCCTTTGTTCAAATTCACTGTATAAGTTTGCCCGGGGAGCCAGCCATTTTTTGTGGTGTCTGAAGGCGTGATCTCAAGCCTGGTATTATCTTCTGATGCAATGGCATAAAACCAGGAGTACCAGTCGTTAGGATTACTTTGTGATGTAGTTTGATAATAATTAATTGAATAATATTTGTAGGCATAGGTTTCTACCGGCATCAGCATGGTAGCGCCTGAAACCTGCGTTGCATACACATGTGCATATACAGCAACAGGAACATTGCTTACAATATGAATGCCCCTGTTTTGTAATCCATCGGTTAATGTACGGGCATCATCGGGCCCCGATTTGGGAATGATAATGGATGCATCCGCCGTGTTGGCAGGAATATTTAATGTTTGGGTATATCCGGTGTTGGTTATAGTTACCGTAACTGTTGCTGCCTGTTCGGTACTGATATAAATGGCCAGGTCCTGTGCATTTACAGGTACCTCATTAAAGAAACTGTAATCAAATCCATAAGCCAGCCAAAACTCTTTACCCCTGTTTGATTTATCCTGTGCCTGTGATGAAAAAAAAGACAAGCTTACAATTAGTGAGAAGAATAATCTGGTCTGCATAATGTATTTTGAAAAACAATATTCAGAATTTTAATTACAGGGATGTGTAGAATTAAGTCTACAGCTAACCTTTCCGCCATGAGTAGAATTAACTCTACAACTACCGGCTAGATATTGCTCTAATCTTGTGCTTCAATTATACCATCACTAAAAGTTTTTTAATTATGAACAAGCACTGCAACAGGAAATTTCAATATTATCTCCTTTTAATATTGCTTTCTGTTTTCTCAACAATTTCATTTGCACAAACCAGCAAATTCAATACAACCGACTGGAAGTTCAGTAACCCCAAACAATTTGGGTTTACGATATTGGATGTAGATTTTTTTGACAACAACAATGCCATTGCAGTGGGGTCGGATGGTGGTATTGCCAAAAGCACTGATGGAGGTTCAAACTGGACCTATGGTGTGTTTACATTCATAAATCCTGCTAATGGATTTGAAACAAAAGGAAATTTTACCGATGTGCATTTTATTACATCAGCTATTGCCTATGCAGTTGGAAGTAATGGTTTGATGATTAAAACAACAGATGCCGGTTTAACCTGGAACAAGGTAAATACACCGCTTTCGCCTAACAGCAAAACCATTAATGCCTGCTGGTTTTTAGATGCAAATAAAGGATACATTGGCGGGCAGTATAACAACACGCCAGATTCGCTGCCTAAATTATATGTTACCCTCAATGGCGGCTCAACATGGGATTCCATAGCTGCGCCTGCAGTGAATGGTGTAACCCGTGCAGGTTATATCAGCAATCCAAATATCCCATCGGTTCTTTTGCCTGTAGATGCCAAAATGAAAGAGATCCAGCGGATCGAATTTTCAAGTACTGGTGTAGGGTATATCTGTGGACAGGGAAGCCCTCTATTTCCTGTGGTAAGTGTTAATGCATTGGCAGCCACCTGTTTGCCCGGTACCGGCACGTTAACAACAGGGGCCCATACTGCTGCTTTGTTATGGAAATTTGCAAACGGTGTTTTAACGGATTATTCAATTAGTAAAGAACGAATTGGTTATACAGGAATAAATACCAGCACGGTCACCTGTACTACCGGTTTCGGAAACCTCGCTCCAGCAGCGCAAACATACAGGGCTATGAATAT
>JANNYY010000628.1:0-22434 GCA_031410355.1 Chitinophagaceae bacterium
ATAATGTTGTGTCCATCCTTGTCTGTATGCAATAAACCTTTGCCTTCTTCAGGCTCGGTACCCCAGTCTGCAGTAGCAGGATCTATTCCTTTTTGCAACGCCGTTTCCTGCACATCTGCCCTCTGCTTAATAAAACTGCCCTTTGTACCGTGAAAAATATATGCCGGTAAAGCTTCTCTAACCAGGTAACCCGCCTTTAACCGCACTCTTAAATTTTTATAAAATAAGATCAATTCAACATAATCATCAACCTGCGAAATCGGGCGCAGGTTAGTGGCATCAGCAAAAACTGAATGTGGCATTCCAAACAAATGCAAAGCCTGGTCAATTAAATGCGGGCCCAGGTCGTACAAAATACCTGCACCGGGCCCCGGAATTTCTTTATGTTGTTTAGGGCTTAATATTTCACTATAACGGTCAAAATGAATTTCGGCTTCTACAATTTCTCCCAGCAATTTTTGCTGCACAACCTCTTGCACGGTTTTAAAATCACTGTCCCAGCGGCGGTTTTGATACACCAATATTTTTTTATTTTCCTTTTTGGCAAGGGCAATTAATTCTTCTGCTTCTGCTACTGTATTTGTAAATGGTTTTTCTACAACTACATGTTTGCCGGCCATCAGTGCCAATTTTGCATATTCAAAGTGGGTGTAATTAGGAGTGTTTACGATGACCAGTTCAATTGCATTATCTGCCAGCATTTCTTGCAAAGACCGGAATGTTTTTATGCCCGGATATTTTTCTTGTGCCAGGTTTTTTGTTCTTTCAAATACGGCATACAATTCAAAGCCTTCGTGCAAATGAATAAAAGGTGCATGAAAAACCCATCCACTCATCCCAAAAGAACACAAAGCTGTTTTAATTGGTTGCATACTATTTTTTTTGTTTTACAGGAATATTATACCAGTCGCTAAAGAATTTTTGCAGCGTAAATTCGCCGGCTTCCTCATCGGTTAGTTGCCTTGCCCAATTTACTCTTTTCCCGGCATCTGCCGATGGACCATAATTTCTATATTCGCTATACCTCGCTGTTTTATTATTATCCGTATTGTTCCAGTTGCTCCAGCCTTCGGGTTTTATATGTTGCCCTATAAAGCAATGAATATAAGTTACGCTGGCGTAAGGCTTCCATGGACGGCCTAATGATACGCTGTGCAGTGATGTATCACCTGTTAAAATACAATCGTTAAAAACATAACCATATTTTTTTTCTTGTGGTGTTGATGCTGCTGTGATGTGTGAATTTTTTTTGCTGTGGATATGGCATTGCTCAAACCAAACGGTTGCTGAGCCAAAAATAAAATCGGTCGTTCCTTCAATATAGCATTGATGGTAATACTGCCTGCCATTGTTTACAAACAACACATCCTGGTAGCCAATAAAGCGGCAGTTATTGAAAGTAGCTTTGTCGCCATCCGATTCCACCGCTACCGCCTGCCCTGCTGAAAAACCTGCATCGTTTTGAAAAGTAAGATTGCTGGCTGTAAAATTATTCGCCAGTACCTTAAAACTCCACGATGTCCGGGTATTGATGGTATCTCCTTTGGGAGAAAGTTTGCCGGTATGATCATCGTAGGTAAGTATAGTATTGAATTTATTTTCGCCGGACAATGTAACGAAGTCTTTAGTTGAGTCGAGGAAAAGTTTTTCTTTATAAACCCCATTCTTTATAATAATGTTGAAAGGCTCTTTGTTTTTTACCGGAATGGCATCCAAAGCTTCCTGCACGGTTTTATAATTGCCGCTGCCATCGGCTGCTACCGTTTTGATTATGATTTGTGCAGTTGATTGCAACGCAAAAAAAATCAATAAAAATAAAAATAGCCTTTTCATAATTGCGTTACTTAAATGGTATTGGTATTATAAAGCCCATTTCTTTCATCCACTTTTCCAGCAACTCCAGCCAAAGATCGGTTGAGCCGGGATTATCATCGAGCCTGATACCATGGCCGCCCTGTGGAAAAATATGAATACTGGCATTTACTTTTTTATCAAGTAAGGCTTCGTAAAACTGAACACTGTTATGCACATTCACCGTACTGTCATTAAAAGCATGAACAATAAATGCGGGTGGCGTTGATGAGGTTACCTGCAATTCGTTCGAATATTTTTCGATCATGGCTTTGCTACTATCTGGACCGATAAAAAGTTTGCGGCTTGTTGGATGTGCATATTTGCCCATGGTAATAACGGGTGAAAGTAAGATCATAAAATCCGGACGGGAACTTACTGCATCCAATGAATCTTTGATTGCTGATACATCTTCCAGGTGCGTTCCTAATGTACTGGCCACATGCCCGCCAGAAGAAAGTCCCATCACACCTATTTTATCTGCTTTCAGATTCCATTTTACTGCATTGGCCCTGATGATACGCATAGCCCTTTGTGCATCCTGCAGCGGTGCCAGTTGTCTTTGCTGCAGATCAGTTTGACCCGGCAAACGATAAATTAAAACGAAAACATTAATGCCAATACTGTTGAACCATTTGGCAAACGTAAAGCCGTTGTAGATATAAGAAACCCTTTCGTAACCACCGCCGGGGCATATCATTACCGTGGTTCCATTATTAACAGCTTTTGGAACAGTGAAAGCATAGATACCCGGTGTGCCGGTGCGCCATACTCTTTCATTAAATATACTGTCTGTTACTTTTTTGCCATTGAAATTTGGTTTCTTTCCTTCGGGCCATAGTGGAATAAAATCCTGCGCCTGCAGTTGAGCGGCAGAATAAATTATCATCAGTATAATAAAATATTGCTTCATTTTAATTTTTAATAGCTGGCCACTCAAAAAGTTTTGCAGTGGTTTGTTTAAACCAGTTTGTCTCCTGCGAAGCATTGGCATTAAAAAAAATATTCTCCAGGCTATAATCTTTTGCTTCCTTATCAGTCAATTGTTTTGCCCAGCTTACTCTTTTGCTGAAGTCTGCACCTTCGCCTGTATTTTTATATTCAGCGTAAAAGGCTGTCTTTTCATTTTCGGGGTTACCCCAGTTATTCCAGCCTTCAGGTGCAATCACTTTTGGTAAGTCGCAACGGATAAAAACAGTTTTGGAGTATGCACGCCATGGCCGTCCCAAATAAAGCTTGTTCACATTGGTATCTGCTACTATTTTACAATCAAGAAAAACGAAACCAAATTTTTTTCCGGGTGTTGTATTGGCAGCAGTAATAAACGAATTGGTTTTTGCTTTGATGGTACAGTTTTGAAATACTGCTGTAGAAGGACCAAAAATAAAATCGGTGGTTCCTTCAATATAACAATCGGTAAAGAGTTGCCTTGCATTTTCGCCGGAGGAAAAAATGGTATCCTGGCTGCCGAGAAAACGGCAATTTTTAAAAACGGCTTTATCTGCATCTACATACAAAGCCAGTGCCTGTCCTACAGGCCCCGCTGAATTCTGAAAAGTTATATTCTCTGCCCGAAACCTGTTACCGGAAATTTTTGCTGTGTAAGAAGTAAATGTAGTGAGTTTGCCGCGGCCTGAATAATCATTAAAATTGATAATGGTTTTTTCAACACTTTCACCAATAAAATTTACATCGGTATTATCTGAAGGCAGTACTATTTTTTCATTATAGACACCATTTTTAATGTACAGGGTTATTACCGCCAAAGGATAAACCCGCATGGCATCAATGGCATCCTGTATGTATTTATAATCGCCGCTGCCATCTTTGGCAACAGTAAAAATATATTTATAGGATTGAGGATTTGATGTTTGTGCAAATGAGTTCGCTCCAAACAAAAACACTGCAGCTATTACCAGGAAATATTTTTTCATTATTTATTAGGGAATATTTTTTTCAAAAAATCATCGATATATTTTACCGTGGGTTCAAACCAGGGATTCATCAAACAAAAATGGTGTGGCGAATTTTCAAAACGTTGCACTTCTGTATAAATATTATAACCGGTGAGTATTTTAATATAATCGTTGCGGCCGGCATGCATCCGGTCAACCGAACTGTTGATGAATGAAGTTGGCGGATTCTGACTCCCCGTATGTGTTAATGGTGATGCCTGTTTCCACAATTCAAAATTTTCTTTTTTTGAATAGCCAAACCAATAAGTTCCGGCAGATGTTCTTTTACTATCATCACCTTCGCCACTTTCGGGATGAACAAAAGAAAGCGTTCCATCAATATCAACCACCGCATGTACACAGCTGGAATAATTTAAATTATCACCTGTTCCTTCAAATTCAGCATTACCATTTGTTGCTCCCATAAAAGCTGCCAATTCGCCTCCGGCAGAAAAGCCCAGCACGGTTATTTTAGCCGTATCTATATTGTACTTCTTTGCATTTTTCTTAACCCACCTTACGGCAGCTTTAATATCGTAAACTGCAGCAGGGTATAATGCTTCGGTTGACAATCTATATTCGGGAGTAAAACAAACATAACCGAGATCGGCCAGATGTTGTGCCAATGGATAATGCTGTGTACGGTTGCCGCTTCTCCATCCGCCGCCATGAATAATTACAATAGCCGTTCTTTTGATTTTAGTTTTTGCGGTCGGACAAAATGCATCCAGCAATAATTTACATTCTCCCGAATCGGACCGCAGTTTACAATAAACAATATTTCTTTTTTCTTTAAAAGATGAAGACTGAAACTCAGGAACTATTTTAGCATCAGGATAGTTTTTAACTACAGACCGGTAAGCAACATTGTTATTGTAAGATGTATCAGGCTTGCCGGTGACACCCACCATTGATTGTGCAAATGCATTCGCTGTAATTGAACAAAAAATAAGTATGATATTGATTCTTTTCAATTTATTTTTTTACGGGTGGCACAACAATTCTTTCTGCCAGTTCCAGTTTTAAAATTCTTATTTCGGCCAAAATAATTTCAGCCATTCTTCTTGCACCATACTCATTAAAATGTGTATTGTCTTTTTGTCCGCCGGGATAATTAGGATGTTCCAAAGAATCAAGCTGCATAAAAAACATTTTGGAATACTCAGGCCCAAACTGCTGTAATAAATTACGGCTTTTTGCATCCAGGTCAATTACCGGTGTATTATATGCTTTGCCAATTTCCCAAACTGCTGCAGAATATTCAACATGCGTTTCCTGTGCCTTTCCTTCCTTATCAAAACGCATCCTGGTTACCGGCGTTATTAAAACCGGTATTGCTTTTTTGGCTCTTGTTTCTGTGATGAATTTAATAAGATTGGTTTTATAATCCGGTACAGGTGTGTAACGATCTTTATATTTTTCTTCTTTGGCTTCATCATTGTGGCCAAATTGTATCAGCACATAATCGCCTTCCTGCAAACTGTCGGCAACAGGCTGCCAGCGGTTTTCGCTGATGAAAGTCCGTGTGCTTCTCCCACCTCTTGCACGGTTATCAATCTCTACGGTTGAATCAAAAAAATATTTAAATGGCATTCCCCAACCCATCACCGGCAGGCGGTTGGTTTCATAGTTACACATAGTTGAATCGCCGATGAGGTAAACTTTTATCTTCTTTTTTCCAGGAAAAGCAAATGCCATTAAAGCAAAAAGAAAGATTAAAAAAGAAAATTTTTTCATAGTATTATTTTACCAGACTGTTTAAATAAACTTCAATATTTGTGTAACGCTTACTTATTTTATAAGTTGATGCATCGCCGGCATCATTGGCATTTAATCCATGCTGTTTTTCCCAGTCATCGGGCATCCCATCCTTATCTGTATCAATTGGTGCAGGTGCAGATTTTAATCCGGGCCAGGCATTGATGGTTAATTCATAGGCTGTACCATGGGGATAACCCCCCTGCACATCTATCAAACCACCCGTGCGGTTTTTAACATCATTGATAATTCTCTCATCGAGTGTATCACGCTTTGGCAAAACTGCTCCCACATTTTTTAAAACATTTTGATAAGCATCAGTGGCTGTTTCTGTTTTTATATCAATAACAGTAACAGGTTTATCCAGTTTTGCGGCTTCGGCATCTGCAGCAGTTCCGTTGTTCATGGTTACTCCCAGCCAGTTATTGCCAGTTACTTCCGGTGAGCCATCTATATAATTTCCAGCTACATAAAATTTACCAAAGGGAATTGATGGCGGCTTTTTATAAGGATTTACAACCCTTGTTCTTGCATTTTTATCAGTTGCCGGACCGTATTTGTAATAATTGTTTACAATGTTGTAATTGCCTCCTTCACCTGCATACACATTGTTGCCTCCCCAGTTGTAAATCACATTATTGCGGTAATCACAGTTTTCTTCGGGTGTATTACGGATACCATCAAAACGGGGTGTGCGATTATTACAATGGGCAAAAAGATTGTGGTGGAAACTGGAATGAAAACCACCCCAAATGGCTCCATAACCGTGGTGTTCATAATCCTTGTCGCCTGTTTCAAAATGGTAGGAATAATTAAGCGGCTCGGCAATTAAATTCCATTGCAGTGTGGTACTGTCGCCGGCATAAATAGAAAATACTTCATCGGTACTCCAGCTCATACTGCAATGATCTATGATAATATTTTTTCTGCGGTTGCCGCCAAAGGCATCATCACCGCCATTACCATCTGCCATGCCGCCTTTCTGGTATTTATCGCCCATCCTAAAACGGATAAAACGTACAATAATATTATCGCCGCCAAAGCCAACAGAATTATCTGCCAGGCAAATACCATCACCCGGGGCAGATTGGCCTGCAATAGTTACATCGCCTTTAATATAAAGTTTGGTATCAAGATGAATGGTGCCCGATACAGCAAAAACAATTATTCTTTTTGTTGCAGATTCCGCAGCCTTTCTAAAACTTCCTGCACCTTTATCATGTAAGTTTGAAACAATACAAATTTTACCTCCCCTGCCACCGGTTGTGTATTTGCCAAAACCTTCTGCTCCCGGAAATGCAATTGCTTTATCATGCTCATCATTTTGCTTTGCTGTTTGGCTATGTACAATTCTGCAATTTATAAAGGTTAAAGACAACAAACCCAACAGAAAACATTTCTTCATCTTTCTCTTTTTAAAGATTAAAAAAGGCTGCTGCAATTTGCAACAGCCCTTGAAAACTAACGCTATGAAAAAAATTAATACCCGGGGTTTTGCTGTAATGCGCCCTGGTATGATGATATTACTGTTTGGCTAAAAGGATACAATTCGCTTTTACCCGCTACAAAGAAAGAAGCCATACCCAGCCATAATGGTTTGCTGTCTATAGCCGTTGTAGACGTTAAACTTTTTGCCCATGGTACACCTGTCCAGCCGGTTACAGGATTAGGCCGTTGTTTTGGCCTCCAGAATGGCAGGGCGGTTGTTGCGGTATTAGTGCCTGCGTAAAATTGAATTTCCTCTCCTACATTTTTATACCAGATAGAATCCGGAACATTTGTGTATGGCCCTGCACTGGTACTCATTTGTTGAATCCTGGTTCTGGCATCTGCCAGTTTTGTTGCCAGCATGTTCCAGCGCAGTAAGTCGTACCTGCGGATGCCTTCATGGCCAAATTCAAGGAAACGTTCATTTGCAACAGCATCAAAAAATGCAGCCTTGGTTGTTGGCGTAATACCAATTAAACCTGTATTGCCACGGTATGCTCTTTTTCTTACTTCTTCAAAATAAGAAATTGCCAATGCTGTTGGAGATCCGTTGATTTCATTTACTGCTTCGGCATACATCAACAACACATCAGAAAATCTAATCACACACCAATTATAACCTACATTTAAAACGGTTCCGGGCAATAATGGCACTCTCCAGTCGCGGCGGTATTTACCGGTATTTAATTGGGCCAGTGTACGCTGAGATTTGATATTGGTTGCAGAAGTAACCTGGTAATGTGTAACAGTTACATCACGCCTTGTATCAAGAGAATCAAAAGCATAAAAGTAATTGGGAAGCATTTGAATACCGCCGCCCCCGGCACCATAACGGGATGCATTGCTTAAGTTTGGACCGTCGTAATTGCCCATCCGGCTGTCACTGTTTCCGTTACCGCCACCGGCGCCAACTTCAAACATAATTTCGGCCTGTGGGTCGTAGATAAAAGAAGTAACTTTTCTCCATACATCTTCATAATTAGGATTCAATGTATGCTGGTCTCTCCTCCCAATCAATTCTTCACATTCTGTTTTTGCAATATTGTAGTAGTTAAGATAATCAGCCCTTCTTTCCATCTGGCCATTACTGCGCAGCGCATATCCACCCCGGAACAAAGCTATTCTTGCACGTAAAGCCATTACCGCACCTTTGGTTATTCTTTCATTTCTTACCCCTGCATCTGTTCTCCAGGGAATCAATGCTTTTGCAGTTGCCAGGTCGGCCAAAATCAAATCATAAGTAGAGTCACGGTTTGTTTTAGGTATAAACAAATCTGTTTGTTTGTAAGCAGGTATCATTGGCGCCGGCACATCGCCCCAGTTCAGCATCAGTTGAAAATAAAATTGTGCCCTCAATGTTAAAGCCTCACCATATAATCTTTTTACTGCTGCCTGGTCTGTAGCAGTTCCTGATGTGTATTGCTTCATTAAAGGAATTTGTTCAATACAAAGATTGGCTTTTTCTATACCACGGTATAACTGGTTAAAAGGGTTAAGAATTTCTGAATTGCTTAACAACAGTTGATAACGGCCTACGCCCCTTCTTCCATTATCTATATTTCCACTTACAATGCCTTCATCACTGTCATAAGGATAATACATGCTTATCCTGATGCCGTATCCGTTATCACCCTGCAGTTCGTCATACACACCTACCAATGCGGTTGTGGCATTAGATACATCTGCAAAAGCCTCGGGAATACTGTATTGGGAAACCGGTCCAACGTCAGTATATTTTTTACAGCCTGCAACAGTAAACAATGCCATTATAATTACTGCAACTTTAAGCGATTGATAAATTTTATTTTTCATATAGAATCTTTTTGTTTTTTTAGAAAGTTACGTTTACACCAAATAACCATGTTTTTGCACGTGGATATGCCGCAAAATCCACGCCGGGAGTTAACGGATCACTTCTCCTTGCAGTAACATCAGGATCATAACCTGAGTAGCCGGTTAATGTTGCCAGGTTGTTTACTGTTCCGTAGAACCTGATGTTTGCTATCTTTATTTTTTTCAGCAGGTTTTTTGGTATTGAATAACCAAGTGTAAGGTTATTGATACGAAGGTAAGAACCATCTTCAACAGCCCATGAATGTAACCACCAGCGCTGTACCCTAACAGGAGTCCATATTTTAGCATTTACATTAAGTGCTTTCAGTTCTGTTGGATCGGTTACTACCTGGCCTGCTGCATTAATATTGGTCCACCTGTTCTTCATTTCATCCAGCATGTTCAGGTTGGCAAAAGCGCCATCTGTCCACTCAATTTTATTAGCATTGTAAATATCATTACCTACAACAAAATTTACAAATACCGACAGGTCGAAATTTTTATAGGTAAACTGGTTAGTTAAGCCGCCGGTAAATTTTGGGCTTGCATTGCCAATAACTTTCCTGTCTTTATCTGCAGTGATCAATCCATCACCATCCAGGTCTTTCCATTTTAACATACCCGGTTGTGGTGTTCCATAAACACCGTTAAAAGCAATACCTGGTTTAATGGTATATACTTTTGTGGCGGCATTGTAATCAAAGTCATCAACGCCATAAAATCCATCGGTTACAAATCCATACATTAAACCAATAGGTTCACCAACTTTTACCAAATAATCATCAACGCCGTCAGACCCCTGCCAGCCTGAGTTCCTGGTTTGTTCCGGCAAGCCACCCAAATTTTCTACTTTGTTTTTATTAAAGGCAATATTGAAATTGGTTGTCCAGGTCAGGTTCTTCTTCTGGAGGGGTGTAGCAACTAACTGAATTTCTAAACCTTTATTGGAAGTAGATCCAAGATTTTTAAGTTGAAAAGGATATCCGGTTGTAGATGGAATGGCCACCTGCAACAGCAAGTCCTTTGCAGAATTTTTATACGCATCAACAGTTAACTGTACTTTGTTATTAAACAAGCCCAGGTCCAGTCCAAAATTAAGCGATGTGTTATTCTCCCAACGCAGATCGGGATTTGATAAAGATGTTGGCGCAAAGCCGGGCACGATAGAATGATTAAAAGCATACTCACCGGTTACACCATAAAGCTGCTGGTACAACAAATCGCCAATGCGGTTATTACCCACAGCACCATATCCAATTCTGAATTTACCTTCATCAAGCCATTTAATTTTATTAAAAAACTTTTCTTTGGTAAAGCGCCAGGCTACAGAGCCTGAGGGGAATACCAATGTTCCGTTGGTAGAACTGAACTTTGATGAACGATCGCTCCTGATATTGAAATTCATTAAATATTTATCATCGTAAGCATAACTAACCCTTCCGAAAAAAGAGGCAATACGGGCAGGTGGATTTTCAAATGAAGTAGGCAGCGGCTGTGAAGAACCGGTTGGAGCTGTTCCCAATCCCATATTGGCCAGCGCTTTATTGTAGGTAATATCTGCCGGAAAATAACGGGTTTGAATGGTATTTTGTTTTGAACGGAAATCAACTACTTCCTGTCCTGCCAGTAACGTAATATCATGATGCTTTTTAAAATTGTTAAGTGTGTACTGCAGGGTATTTGAATTGGTTAATTGATAATTAGCCTGCTGGCCGATAGAAGCTACCGGTAAAGAAGCAAAGTTCCTGGCCGTGCTGGTTATCTTGCTGTAAAAAAGATCAGTTCTTATTTGTGCATTGTCATATCCAACAGTGGTTCTAAAAGTGAGGTTCTTAAGTATATTATAGCTTGCATAACCGGTAAGGTATATAGCTTTGCTGGTTTGTTTCCTGTACTCCGCATAAGTAAGTACCACTGGGTTGGTAGCGCCTGATGAGGCCAGGTAATAGGCTTCATCAAAATCATCCACCCCAAAACCGGGTTTTGCCAATTCAAAGGGACGGTAATTGATGGTATGGCGAAGCCGGTTTGTTGCCCTTGTTCCGCTATTGGTGGTGCCTGCGCCATCTATTGCCTGGTCCAGGTAACGGGCAGTAAATCCTATTCTTAATTTATCAGTGGCTTTGTGATCAATTTTAAAGTTAACCAGTTTCCTTTCAAAACCGGTTGTGATCTGTATGCCTTCTTCTTTATTGGCTGTAAGACTTAAATTAAAAGTAGTAGCCTGGTTACCGCCACTTACAGCAACATTGTGGCTTGAAAACTTTGCCTGCCTACCAAAAACTTTATCCTGCCAGTTTACCCGGTCTACATTCTTATAATTTTGAAGCGTATCCCAGGTAGTACCGTAGGTTTGTGCAAAACTGGCACTGTCGGTAGCACTACCGCGTGTTCTCTCCCACTGCCATACTACAAAATCGTATGGGCTCATCACATCCTGGAAATTGGTTAACTGGCGAAAGCCATAAGAACCATTATAAGTTACCTGTGTTTTTCCTGCACGGCCCCCTTTTGTAGTGATGATAACAACACCATTAGCACCTCTTGCACCATAAATAGCCGTTGTGGAAGCATCTTTTAAAACATCCACTGTGGCAATATCCTGCGGCGAAAGTACCGATAAAGCATTTTCTACCTGCACACCATCAACAATATAAAGCGGTGAATTATCCTGGGTAATTGAACCTCCGCCTCTCACCCGTACAAGGATATCGGCACCAGGTGCACCTTCGGTAGATATTAACTGAACACCTGCCAGTTTACCCTGCAGGGCTTCTGCTGCAGATGACAATGGAAAATCTTTTAATTCTTTAGCACTTACTGAGGATACTGAGCCTGTCAAATCTTTTCGTTTGATAGTGGCGTAACCTACCACCACCACATCTTCCTGGGTAATTATTTCTTTAACCAATTGCACCGTGCCGGCATCATTACCAGCTACAGTTACAATTTTAGAAGTATAACCAACGGAAGAAACCACCAGGTCGGCATTGCCGGTTCCGGTAATGGTTAAGGAAAAATTTCCCTCATTATCTGTTTGGGCGCCTTTTTTCGTACCCTTGGCTAAAATATTTACACCGGCAACAGGGTTGCCCGATTCATCCACCACCTTGCCCTTAATGGTTTTGTTTTGTGCCAGTAATGTAAAGGGGAGAAAAAATAATACAGTTAGCAACAATAGTAGTTTACTCATATAGCCATGTTTAAAAATTCAAAAAAAATGATGCAATCTATAAAATCGTTTTCAGGGGATAGGAAACTTATTCGTATTTTCAGGTAGTACAAAGAACAATTCTACATTGTTTATTTAATAAATAAATGTATTTGCACTTATATTTCTACGCAAACGATGCCGATAACGATTGCAACAGGATCAAATATTATTGAAACCAAAAAAAATCGGCTATTTTTTAAAATTGAACGGGTGCTGTTTCGTTAACAAGACAGCATGAAACGTAAACCAATATGTACGAAGCCATAACCATAAAAGATATTGCTAAAGCCCTGGGATTATCAACTTCTACGGTATCCAGGGCGCTGCGGGGCAGCCATGAAATAAGTTCGGATACAAAAAAAATGGTAATAGAATATGCAGAACAATTTAATTACAGGCCCAATCCCATTGCCCTGAGTTTAAAAGAACGCCGCAGCCGTTCCATTGGTGTGGTGGTTTGTGAAATTGCCAATAACTTTTTTTCGCAGGCCATCAACGGTATTGAATCCGTTGCCTACAACAGGGGTTATCATGTTATTATTTCTCAAAGCCATGAGTCGTACGAAAGGGAAGTGGTGAATGTTGAGCACCTCGCCTCCAGGTCGGTTGATGGTTTATTGGTTTCACTGTCGGCAGAAACTGACCATATTGAACATTTTAAAAAATTGCATGATAAAGGTTTTCCCATTGTGTTTTTTGACAGGATAACAGATGAAATAGAAACACATAAAGTAGTAGCGGATAATTATAAAGGCGCTTATAATGCCACACAGCATTTGATAGATGCCGGATATAAAAAGATTGCTCACCTGAGCAGCGCCCCGCATTTGTCTATCTCTAAAGAAAGGATGAATGGATACAGGACTGCCCTGGCAGATAATAAAATACCGGTTAATGAAGCTTACATAAAAAACTGCAACCATGGCGGCATGATATTTAAAGAACTGGAAGATGCAGTTAAAAGCCTGATGAACCTGAAAGACAAGCCCGACGCTATTTTCAGCGCAGGCGACAGGCTTACAGTCAGTTGCCTTCAGGTATTAAAAACACTTGGTATAAGCGTGCCGGAAGATGTTGCACTAATGGGCTTTTCAAATTCGCCATTGGGAGAGTTGATGAACCCAAGCTTAAGCGCTGTTAAACAGCCGGCTTTTGAAATGGGGCAAACTGCTACAGAATTACTTATTAATATTATTGAAAGCAAAAGGGCTGTTACCGAATTTGACACCATTGTTTTACAAACTGAAATAATTACCAGGGATTCATCTGCAAAAAAAATTACAAAGAAAAAAGAGAGCGTGGTTAAATAATAGCGTATTAAAAGAACATCCGTGTCTTTACTAATATTTGATATCCATCTTCAGATAATCCATAAGTACCGATCAAAACAAATTTATTAAAGGGCGATATCAAAACACCAGCTCCATAACCCAGGTGCCAGGCATTAGATTTTTCTCCCGGTTGCCAAACCCTGCCATTATCAAAAAATCCAAATACACCTGCTTTACCATTAAAAACAATAGTCTTTACATTGCCGATTAGCCTTATTTCGTTATTATTATAAAAACTGGTTTTGCCATAAAAACGTTCTCTTGTATATCCTCTCAAATTTTCATTGCCGCCCAATTTGTTTAAATAATAGTAAGGCGCATCGCCTGTCATGGAAGCACCACCCACCCGGGAAGCAAAACCTAAAACCTTGCCAATGGGTATATAAAAAGAAAATGCTGACATACCTTTAAAAAATGAGTTTTTCAGGTTTTCAACACCCGTTATATAACCGGCACTAATTTTAAAATCAATTCCTTTGGTAGGGATCAACTGGTAATTTACATTTCGGTAATTATATCCTGCCACCAGGCCTGCAAATTTTTTGCTGGTAAACACAGGCAGCATGCTTTGTTTATCCTGTATAAAACTGCCGCTGTCCCTGTTTATTTTTATATCCTGGTAAAAAAGTGATGCATCAACCTGGTGCAGTCCGCCTATCTTTAAATTCACCCCTGCACCTGCATAAAATCTCCTGCTGAAAACATTATAATACTTTTTGCCTGTACCTGTTGAATCTTTTGTTTCATTGCCAATTCCATAAAAATTTTCCGCAGCCGTAAAATCATATTTGGCTTTTAATAAAAAATCCCATTTACCAAATGCGTGAGGAAAAAGCCCCACATAGTTTACATACATTGACTTTCTTATAAAGCCATAATTATAAGAAAGGTTATGCACCGGTTCGTCAGCATCTCTTTTCCATACTTTTGGGCGGTAAATAAAATTGAGCCCCACACGTAACCCGGGCCTTGTAAATAAATCCAGTACATCATCATCGAAAACCTGGTATATAGGCGGGGTTACTAAAATTACAGGGGATATTTTTATTTTTTTCTGAAACACGGTGTCATACAATTCGCTTCCACCCCGGTGCAGTTTTGTTTTGCTATCTTTTCCTGCAGTGTTTTTTACCAGTGAATCTTTTTTTGTAAACCCAATTATACGCACCTTAACACCCTGCCCCGCATTTCCTTTTAAAGAAAAAATATCATCATCTTTAAAACCATATAACCGAAGCTCTTTTGTTTCATTGGTAAAAAAAGTACGTGCATAAAAAGGCTCCGCTTCAATATTTCCTTTCTTATTTATCTTATAAACTTTAATGCTGGTTTCGTTGGCAGATACACGGTTTATTTCAAAATATTCACTTTTATCGGTGCCATAAACAGCCGTTTTTTTTGCAAGGTTGCTGTAATACCGGCTGGCAAAATCCTGCAGTTTATCTCTGCGTGATTTTAAATGTGCTGTTATTACGGTGCTGCTTTTTAGATTATATAAAGCTGCAGGCAATTGCTGTATACCATTTTCAATAACCGCATCTGTAATGGAAACCCGCAAATCCGAAGCTGCTGCAATCCACTGTTCTTTAGTAAGGTTATTTGTAAAATGGTTATCTAATCCCCGGCCTGGTTTATTAAAGGAACCTATATTTTTTATGTTATTGCTAAAAGATTCAAGATGAGTGCCGCCTGCAATATTAGTGGCAATCCATGGCAAAAGCCCGTCAAATTTTGTGTATGCCTGATCACGGTCACGTGGTATAGGTTTATAAGTTGTTTTTTTATCAATATTAAAACCTGCCCATCTCCATTGATCATCGTGCCTGCCCCAGTCGCCGATCAGCATATCAAAAAGCCGTGCTTTTGCAAAGGATGTTTGATCAACCTGGTTATCATTATCCCCATAAATTTTTTCATACAGTTTTTCTGTTCCAATTACATTTTTTGAATTGCCAAACCAGGGGGCATCGTGCTGGTCATCATCGGGCCTTTCTTCAAAGAGATATAGCTGGTCTCCATGCGTGCTGTTATATTCATTCAATGCGTTTTGTTTGGGCAAAAAAACCATAACCGGGTTTGTATGATATATACCTGCAGCAGCAATCATGGGTGTAACAGTAATGGCTGCGCCGGGGTAACCGAATGATGCCTGGTCTTTGGCAATGTTAGTAATAAAAGTATGCTGGTAAATTTTAGCAAAACCCTGCCCAAAATCTTTATCCACGCTTCTTAAAACATATTGCCTGCCTGATTTGCTTTGCAACCTTAAGCCCTCCGATTGGCGGCTTCCCGATTCTTTAATGATTTGCAGTCCGCCCTTTGCGGTATCAATATAAAAATTATTAACCCTGATTGGGGTGGCCCATTCTGGTCTGTAATGCCGGCCAAAAACAAAATTATGAAACCCGCTCTTTTTATAATGTAACCCTGGGTACACTACGGTTGTTCCATTATCAGAAACTGAATCTTTTACAATTATTGTTTGCGCCTGTGCCTGTGTAATTAACATGAACAGGAAACAGCAATTGATCCATATTTTTACATAACTGGGTAAATTACCAAACATAAAGCCCATATATTAAATTTGTGTAGTTAATCTAAGCCAATTTACATGCCAATAGCTGTATACTTATCATCATGACATACAAAATAAGCGGCCAGGGAAATTTTTATAAATGAAGAATAAACAATTCAATCCCGTTTTCTTTACCCTTCAGGTCAATTATACCTGCACTTTCGGCCTGGAATTCTTTTAAATCTGTTGCATCAACAAAATCTTTTGTAGCTATAAATCTTTTATTAAGATCAGTAACCACATTTTTGATCCTGGCAGTGGTATTCATACTGTCGCCGCTCATGGCAAGGTCTTTTTTTACAATGCCTATTTCCCCAATCATTACATCTCCTGTGTGTATGCCCGCCCTGAAATCGGGTATCATGGCGAACTTACGCCGGTACTCTTCACTATTTTTTTGCAATTCCTTTCTTACTTCCAATAAAGCCCTTATACAGTACTTATGATTCTTTTCATTTGCGGGCCACGATAATACAACTTCATCACCTACATACTGATAAATATCGGCACCGCATTTTAAAATTGCTTTTGAAACATGGTAAATAAAATCTTTTATGAATAAAAAGTATTTTTTATGGCCCAACTGTTCTGCAATGGCAGTAGAATCTTTCAGGTCAATAAACATGATGATCTTTTTTTCTTCGCGGGGTACAATGTATTTACCAGAAAGTATATCGCGGAAAAGCCCCGGCGAATATTTTTCATTTATCTCTACAACCAACTGGGTAATAATAAAAAGCAATATCCAGGTTCCGGAGTTGTTAAGTAAATAATGGGTGTGAAAAAAATACTGGATATACTGCCGGTAACTTTGTGCAAAAGAATTGCCGTAAATAAAATAATAAACTACAAAAAAGAGAAAGGAATATAACAACACCTGGATACAAAAAAGAACAAGGGTTTTTAATATTATCCCTAACCAAAGCGGAAAATTGCGGAATATTTTTTTAAACCTGATAACAATCAGGTAAGCCATGAAAGTACTGAAAATAAATACAAGTAAGAATTGAACTATAGATAGCCAAAAAGTTACGGGTATAAATGTATATTCCTGGTTTCTTGCCAGCCCGATAAATATGGTAAACCGCACAATATCAATTACCGTCCATGATGCAGCAATTAACAATACCCATTTAAACTGGAATTGCTTTACAAAAGTTAATTTCTTCAGCAACCCTTTATCCACCCTGATTCTATTGTAATTCAAAATAGTTTATAAGTTTAGTTTATAAAAGAAAGTGTAACCGTTGCTGCATTTTTAATACCCTGATAATAAATTGCCAGTAATAATATTTGGGCTTATTGATCAATTTTAAAAGGTTAAATTAAGTTTGGTGCCAACCGATAAATTAAACAACTGCTCCTCCTTAGATAAGCCAACAGCAGCAGATATAATAACCATGTTGAACGGCACAAAATAAAGTCCACCTCCATAAGCCGTATGAATTTTATGGCTGTTGGCGCCATCAAACCAAACTTTAGCTGCATCTCCAAATGCTATTAACCCAACCTGGCCGGGTAAAATATATGATTTGCCTTCAAGCAATTTTATCCTGAATTCCAGGCTGCCAAAAGCTGCGGACTTACCCACAAACCTGTTTTTTCTAAACCCCCTCAAATTATTATCAGCGCCAATACCAATACCCTGAAAGTAATCGAACTTATTATTAAAAATGTGCCCGCCACCTAATTTTAAAATGGTTACTATCCGGCTCGGATCTTTCAGGCTTGCATAAATGGTCATATCACCTTCCAGTTTATTTACGGCATAGCTTTTATTCTGTAAGGGAAACAAGGAAGAAAATTTTATATTCAGATCTACACCACGGGTAGGAAATAATTCATTGTTGAGGTTATCTATATTTAGCTTAATTAATCCGCCAGCATATAATTTGTTTTTATACACAGATGCTGAATCTAAAAATATTGCTGAAGGATTATTAAGTACATAGTTTTTATTGTCCTCATTTTTTATCCAGTAATAATAAACAGAAGGGCCGATGCTGTAACTTACTTTACTCAAAGGTTTTCTCTTCATCAAAAGATCAAGTTTGGCTTCGCTGTATCTTACCCTGTAATAAGCTATCCCTTTGGTTTTATCAATGGTGGTATTATTGCCAAAGCCAAAAAAATTATTTAATTTAGGCATGGTTGCTTTTGCTGCTATCTCTAAGGTATTATTGCGGAAAAAATTTACAAATTCGCCGGCATAACCAAACTGGGATGCCTTGCCGGATACTGCGGCCATTGCAGTTATAAGCTGGCTGGATGCATACGGTTTTTTACGAAAGCCATATTTTTTTAGAGAAAACCCTGCGCCGATAAATAATTTATCATCGGCATTATAACCCAGCGTTAACCTGGGGAACCTTATTTCATCATACCTGTACCCCCGCATTTCATAATCATTGGCCCTTACATTGGCATCAATCCTGTTTTTTGTAAGCCTGCTGCCCTGCAGCACATTTTTTTCTTTTATGTTATCGTAAACAAAAGTTTTTATGGGGCTTTTTATTAAGAAGCTGTCTTCTCCCCTGCCACCCACCAGGCGTATTTTCATTTTATTGCTGATGTTTGAATCAATTTTAAAAACATCATCGCCTCCAAAACCAAACAGCAGTAATTCTTTGGTTTCCTTTTTATCAAAAATGCGGGTGTACATTAAAAAGCTGGTGTCTTTGTTTTTATAGGTGAATATATCAAGCTTAACACTGTCATTTACGGGATACAAATGAAAGTATTCGTTTTTATTGCTGCCCAGTACCTGCACTTTCCTGGCCAGGAAACGGTAATATATTTTTGATTCTTTCTGCATCTGATCCCGCCGGGCAATAAGTTTTTCGGTAATTTTTTCTCCATCAATTGCATAAATTGCTTCTGGCAATTGATATACTGCTTTTTTAATAACACTATCCGGAATTGCTGCAACAAAATCGCTGGTTATATTTTTCCAGGTTACCGAATTCAGGTTATTCATAAACAGCCGGTCAAAATCTTTCGCCACCATATTCCAGGTGTTAATACCTTTAATTTCTTTTTTAAACCCTCTCAAAAATGGCATCAACCTCGCAGAGACAGCTTTTACCAACAAGCCGTCCGATCGGAAAAAAGCCTGGTCCCTGTCACGTGGTTCGGGAAAATAAATTTTGCCTTTACCCGTATCGTTCTCGATCCATTTCCATTGATCAAAATGGCGGTCAAAATCACCAATAAGCATATCCAGCAATCTTGCATTTAGTACAGCTTCCTGGTCAATGGTTTTTTCGTTATCCTCACGCATGTTATTAAATACCTTATAGCTGCTTTTGCTGTCGCTGGCGTCCAGGTCTTTTAATTCAAGCATGCATATTTTTTTTGCAAACAAAGGCCTGTAATACCCGAAGGCCCTGTCATCGGGTACATAAAAATATTCAGGAGACGGGGCTCTTATACCTGCAGCTTTGGCCAGTGTTGGCACTACCAGTGGAGAATATGGATGTGAAGCAGAGATATGATCCTGCACAATGCCAGCCGCAAAAGTTCCCCTGAAATTTTCAGGTATAGCTTCTTCGGGGTCTTTATCAATAGTTCTTAAAGCCCACGCACGGCCTTTTTTGTCAATTAATTTTAGCGACTTTGTTTGTTTGCCGCCGCCAATGCCGGTAATTATAAAGCCCCCTTTTTCTTTGTTAATATCAAAAACTTTAAAAGGTACAGGCGTGCTCCACTCCTTTCTGTAATTGCTACCGTTCACTAATTTTTTTAATCCATGCGCTTCTTTATATTGTAAACTTGCCGGGGCCAGCACAAGCTTATCATAAATGGGAACTGCAATTGTTGTGTCTTCTTTAAATAATTGGGGCTGTTTGGTAAAATCCGTTATCAGCTCGTTGTATCTTACTTTAACAGAGTCTTTATTAGTAACTTCAAAAAACTTTACCCTTACCAGCTTTGAGTCGGCAACCTGCAACTCTGCAAAGCCTAATGTTTGTGCAATAAATTTTGCATCGCCACCCGGCGAAACCCTTTGCGTTTTGCAGCCTGCTCCGCTTATCACTTCAATCAGGCTGTCGTTCTGTATAAGCTGCAATGTATGCTCATGCCCGTGCACCCTTATTACATGCGGATGGCTTTTAAGCACTTTGTTAAATTCAGTTATCATGTTTTGATATACAGGATGTTTCAGATCCTGGGGTGTACCAAAAACACTCCGGGCAATGGGATATGCCGAACCTATAAGCGGCAAAGGGATGTAAGCATTTTTTCTAGCTTCGGTAAAAGGGAAAATGTGCTGCTTAAGCGTAAAGTAACCACCATGCACCCCATTGCTTTTAAAAGGATGATGGCAGGCAAATATCACCAGTTTTTTAAAATTTTTATTGAGGATTTCCTGTAATTGTGCCAATACCTGTTCATTGGTTTTTTGAGGACAATCGCTTTCTATGCCAGGCTTATCATAAGGATGCAGCCACCATTGACTGTCGAAAATGATCAGCACCACATTTTCGCCCAGGGACACTTCTACCGGGCCGGGGCATCCCCCTTCGGGATAATATTTTACATTACCCAGGCTGGCAAGATCAACATATTGTTGCTGACGTATAACCGTTTCCTGCCCCACAGAACCACCATTACTCCAGTCATGATTGCCCGGTATCATAAACACTTTTGCATCCTTTCCTTTAGCAATCATGATCTGGGAATCCAGCGCCTCTTTTTGTGCCAGGTAATTATCCTGGTATTCATTTGGTAAACCATAATCGTACAGGTTATCACCCAAAAAAATCACTGTTGTTTTTTTATCAAGTGCATATAAATTTTTAACAGCATCTATTACCGGCGACTGATCGTTCTTTAATGAACCTGCATCGCCAATAAGTATGATCCTGTTCTGGATAGTATCTTGCTGAGCCTGCGCACAAACAGTAAAAAAAGTGAAAACAAAAAATGACAATAAATTTAATTTCATGTACCGATGGTTATTTGTAATAATTAACAACAATAATCTGTAAAATTAGTTCCTTTAGGTTGCTTTAAATGGTCTCTATAAATACCCGGGACCCGTAGTTTGTATTGACAATTAAAAAAAAGCAGCTAATCCTTTATAAACCTTTTACCATTAAGCATATTTATTTGAATGAATATTAGTTGCAAAATTGCTGCCAATGTGGAAAGCATAAAATAATAAAAATTGAAGAAGGCTTTATTGTAGAAATTATTGCCCACATTAGCAATAAGCGTACTCTATATCACTATTTGAACGGGGTTTTTAATATAAGCTGATGAAGCCATTAAAAAAATAATATTGAAGCAGATGTATATTGGCTAATTAATATTTTGAACTGTTTGCTGCTAATCCGAAGTCCCGCCTGAACGGAACGGGCAGGGTTGTAATTATTATAGAAAAGCTATAATTTTTATTTCAAATAAAATATTAATTAGCTTGTATATTTAATTTGAAAATTATTCCCGATTTTTAAGATATTCACAGTAAATAACTTCTTCCATTGTCAGCAACTCCTGTACATGAACTGAAACGGACACTCACTCCCCTCATGCTCTGGGGGCTGGGCGTGGGGTATGTTATATCAGGCATGTACTTTGGCTGGAACCTGGGGCTGGAACAGGGAGGCACAGTCGGGCTTGCTATTGCTACCTTGTTTATTATTGTGATGTATGTTTGTTTCACATTCAGTTATACCGAGCTTGCCTGCGCCATCCCCAAAGCCGGTGGAGGCTTTGATTACGCTAACCGGGCATTGGGAAAAGACTGGGGTTTTATTGCCGGTATGGCACAAAATATAGAATTTATTTTTGCACCGCCTGCCATTGCATTTGCCATTGGCGCTTATTTTAATTTATTTTTTCCGCAGGTGCCGATATTGGCAATAGCCATTTTCAGCTATGTGATTTTTACAGCATTAAATATTTATGGAGTTAAGGCCGCTGCTATGTTTGAGTTGGTAATAACTATACTGGCGGTTGGTGAATTACTTTTATTTGCCGGCGTTGCATTACCGCATGTTGAAATAAAAAACCTGCAGCGCAATGCATTGCCCCATGGATGGCAGGGTATTTTTGCTGCCATTCCTTTCGCCATCTGGTTCTTCCTGGCTATTGAAGGTGTTGCCAATGTAGCAGAGGAAGCAAAAAATCCGCAACGAACCATATTGTTTGGGTTTGGGTCGGCGCTTTTAACCCTGGTGATTTTATGCTTACTCACCTTTGGTGCATCGGTGGGTGTTGCCGGGTGGGAAGCAATCGTTTACAAAGCAGATGGTACCGCATCTGATTCTCCATTGCCATTGGCGCTTGCAAAAATTACAGGCGACAACAACCTCCTCTACCATCTTTTAATTACGGTTGGCTTGTTTGGATTGATCGCCAGCTTTCATGGAATCATACTGGCGGCGGGCAGGTCAAGTTTTGAATTTGGCCGAGTGAATTTTG
>JANNYY010000629.1:0-6062 GCA_031410355.1 Chitinophagaceae bacterium
TTTTTACTCTGCATTGCTCATTAAGGAGAATAAAAAATGGGTGTCATCCTCCGCTTGAATCCAACCTACAGTAGGTACGGCGAAGCACCCGAGAGAATTGAAAACAGCAAGAGGACGCACCCTTGCAGGTGCATCACTCAACTGTTTCCTTCTCTCTATAAAATTTCGCCGTTTTACTATAGAAGAAACGTCAGCAACGCTATGCGTTAAATAATATGTTTTACAGCTTCAAATCTAAAGTAAAAGAATGACTTCTTCTCAATATGTCTCACCAACAACCTCCGCTTCAAACAAGATTCGCCAATTGTATGGCGATGAAAGGATTGCGACGAGTTATCTGAACTTTATCTAGCCTGCATATGTTTATACAAAAAAAACCACTTAAAAAAAGTGGCTTTAAAAAAAGGTTTCCTCTTTATCAATGCTGAATAATAATTTTTTCTGTACGGATAGTTATACCATTATTATCCTTTACGCTCAGTATATAAAGCCCCTTAGGCTCGACTTGTTTCGTGTCTTTTGTGAAACATCTACGCTTCGATAAAAGCCCCCCATTGGTATGCCGATGAAAGGATTGATTCTTCTTTCTTTTACTAAAAAGAAAGAAGAACAGAACAAGTTCGCAACGATGTTGCTATAGAAAACTAATGCTGGTATAGGCCTTTACCTACACCATCCAATCTGCGTTATCCATGTTAATTATCCTTTCAAAAATTTAATATGAACGGGCTTGCCATCACTTCGTCTTAAAACAGCATAATAAATACCTGGTGGCAAATTAGACAGTTGTAATACAATCTTTGTTTGATTACTGATATCTTTTGAAATAATAAGCGCTTTGCCATCTCCATAAATTAAATCAAGTGTTTCCCATTTGTCTGTCAGGTTTAAATTATCAATATGTAAAACACTATAAGCGGGCTGGGGGTAAACAGCCAAGCCTGTTCCCTGGAAATTAGCAGTAAAACCAAGCACATTACTTAATACCGTAACCTGGTTTAAACAAATGGTAACAGTTAACCTGCAACGGATTTTGTTGCCAACTAAATAAGTAATAAAGTTAATGGTACTATCGGCGGCTCCGTTAATATTACGCCAGGTATGGGTTTGTGTACTATCCTGCCATTGAAAAGCAGGGTTAGGCCCGGGGTTAATAACACGTGCAGTTAAAAAGCTGTATTGCCCCACAGAAGCAGTATTGCCCGATATTGAAATTACCGGCGCCTGCTGTGTATTGGAAAGCATGGTGATAACATTGCTTTGTGCGGTTGGTGTAATTAAGCAGCCGGCATTACTGGTTAATTTTACTTTTACCTGGTCGTTGCTAACTAAACTGCTGGTAATAAACTGGCTTGCGTTGGTACCGGCATTTACGCCATTTACCTGCCATTGAAACGCCGGGCTGGTACCGCCGTTTGTGGTTGTAGCTGTAAAAGTTACCGTTGTACCTGCACAAATGGACGTTGGATTAGCTGTTATAGAAACCGCAGGATTTACCGGGGCACCGGTAGTAATTGTAATGATATTGCTGGTAGCAGTATTGGTAAGCAAACAACTGGCATTACTGGTTAATATCAGTTTTACCTGGTCGTTATTATTTGGTGTTACAGTAAACGTATTTGAATTAGTACCAGCATTTACGCCATTAACCTGCCATTGATAAACAGGGTTAGTGCCCGGATAAGTTGCAACAGCAGTAAATATAACAGGTATGCCTGCACAGGTAGCAGTTGCACTGGATGTTATTGAAACTGCCGGCACCAGTGTGCCATTGGCAATCATCATGGTAATAACATTGCTGGTAGCAATATTTGTTTGCAAACAACTGCCATTGCTGGTAAGTATTAGTTTTACCTGGTCGTTATTATTGAGAGTAGTGGTTGTAAATGTTGCTGAATTGGTGCCCGCATTTACACCGTTTACCTGCCATTGATATACGGGGCTTAATCCTGTATTTATGGCTGTGGCTGTAAATGTAATGGCTGTACCAATGTTACAAAATGTTGTTGCCGGCGTTGAGATAGTAACAACGGGCACCACATTGGCTGCAGCACAATCTGAATTATAGAAACCAACTGTTCCCCACTCTGCTGTACCAAGGGAGCCGCCATAAATGTTGGTACCGGATGGTAAAATATCAACCGAATTTACCCTGGATTCTGTTATACCAAAACCCGGTTTTAAAATGTCCTTTATTACATTACCTGATGAATCGAGGCTGATATAATAGTAGCCGCTGCCGCTTCCGGTTACAGATGAATCAGCAAAATAGCCAGCCGAGGTAAAACTTTCTTTTATCTTATTATACTTAAGATCGAGGTTGTTGTATGAGCCTATGGTCAGTGGTGTTCTGTCAAAATTCCACACAATATTTCCGGCAGCTTTACCAAGTTTAAGGAGCGATAAAATACCGCCTGTTTTTTCTGATACCGTGTAAATAGAAGACTTTGAGGTATCGGCGCTAAACATAGCGCCTCCAAATACCGACAGTTGCGACCATACCAGCGGTGTTGCCAGCCTGTGGTTGTAGCGTGCCCCCATGATTGTACCTGCTTCACTTTTGCCCATAATGAACAGAGAAATGGAATCAAGTTTTATGGTGGACAAAACCCTTGAAAAACCGTCTATGGCTTTTCCCGGATAACCAGTATAGGAGCCACTGGCAGCTTGTGTTGCAGACTGCATAAACCCACGGTTTCTCAAAGGAAAACTGGTATTCTCATCAGAGAAATAAATGATGGTAGTATCTCCAAAATAATGCTGCAGCCTTGTTATTTTCTTTTTAGGAATATCCCTGAAATTATAATACTCACTTACGCTTACGTAGCCAAAAACTGTAGCCGGACTATTCAGCATAAATATCATATTGCCAAATCTTTGGGCACCAGTACTATTTTTAGAAAGGTAGATAAAATTTGTTTTGCCAAATTTATCTGTATATACCTGTACCGGCAAAATGGTATCCGTATTGCTAACTGCCAGGCTGCGCTGGTATGCAATAACACCGGTAGAATCCAGTCTTACAATCAGGATAGAATCAGGCAAACCCAGGCTGGCCTTATACCTAGTATTTTTGGTGTACATGATAAATGATGCCGCAACCGAAGTATCGCCTAAACTTATCAGGTTTTGCGGAACAACAAATTTTCCGCTGCTGCTGAAAGTTCTGCTCCAGATTAACTGGTTGTTTGTATTTCTTAATTCTATTATACCCGACTGACCTATTTTTTTAAGTAATACCATTTTCTGGCTGCTGAACGGTGCTATGCCAATAAGTGAAGATGGATAGCGGTTAACATAATAAGGATTGATGCGGTACCTTTCCTGGTATGTGGATGTGGTATCAAAAGACAATATCAAAGGCCTTGCGAAGTAATTACTTGCATTTTTATTCACATTACCGGCGCAATACATTTTTCCATTATAATAATATAAAAAACGGCCCTGGGAAAGTGTCATTCGTTTTGTAGAATCTTCTGTAATCGTTGATTCATAGATTTTCGCACCGGTTATTCCGTTAATTTTCATGATACCCCAGTTACCGGGATTTTGCATGCCTGCACCATAATCGTAAGATCCCGTAAGATAGATCTGGTTATTGGCATCCATGCTCATAGCCATGGGCCAATCCAGTTCTCCACTCGATGGAGGACCGGGCACATCGGGGGGTATGCCGATGGGATCATACGCCACATTAAAACCAACATTTCCATTACCGGTATTTATGCGGGTTAATGTATACCCCCTCGTAAGATCAACACCACCTACATAAGGCGACACCCAGGTTATATATAATGAAGAGTCTTTTACAATAACAGCTTTGGGGTTTCCATCGTCTCCGCTTTGACTACCTTGTACGTAACCCACCTGTATAGGCTTATACCAAATAGTATTACCGGTCAGTGAATCTATAGCCCTTGCATAGTTATTACCCACTAACAGGTAGCGTCCGGAATCCTGGATGACCATGTCTATCATCCTCAACGAACCATTGTTGGGCAGGTGAGAGGTCCATAATAACTGGGTCAGCTCCCTATCGCGGTATTTCTGGCAATTATCATCCCAGGATATCAATATATTTTTTTGTGCATCAACCAATATGTTTGGATCATTAACCAATGTCAGGCTATGGGTTGCAATAAATTTAGTGAATACCAGTTTGCCCGTTATCTTGTTGATAATATGGTATTCATAATCATAACTGCCTGTTATAAGCAATAATTCTGTGGGGCTATAATCAACGATTTTTACAGCACGTTGCGCAATAGGGGTTTTCCAAAGAAGTACACCGGCCGAGTCGGATATGCACCATATTTCATAAACAGGGTTTGATTGGGGTACCAGGCCCTCGGCGATGCTATACAGCCTGTTGCCCGATTTAAAAGTGCTTTTGCAGGTTGACATACTACTACCGTAACCATAATAATTACCAAAACGTCCGGCATTTTCATTATCAGCAGCAGTCCATATTACATTGCCCGCAGTATCGGTTTTTGTAACGGAAGGAAGGGGACTTTCCTCGGAGAATGAAGAACCCGAGAGGTATATAAATTTGCCTTCAGTTATTCCCGAATGAATAAAACCATCGTTTGTTACTTTGGTAAGGCTGTCATAAAAGATCGTTTCGCTGAACTGTGCCCTGGAAACAGATAATTGCATTAGCAACAATGCTGCCATTAAAAACTGCTTATAAAAATGCTTCATAGTTTTAAAATTAGGAGAAGCAGCTTAAGTTCAAGCCAACATATCCGGGTAATTATAACAATACGGTAAAGCTGCAAATTAATACATTTATTAAACTTAGATAAGGTTATTAACAAGTGTATTTTAGTTTTTTATTTGAAGTTTTAGCAGCCGTATAAAAGATACTATCAGGCTCCATAAAGTTGCCCCAACCTGTAAAAGCCGGTAACAAAATCACAATCCGTTCTGAGCCTGTCAAAGAATTATCCGTATAAATCTGTGCCATCTGCGTTCCTATCTCCTGTTCAAAATCCACCATTTTAAACTACTTTTGCCCCCTCAAAAAGAGTATAGAACGTACATGAAGAACATCAGAAATTTTTGCATCATTGCACATATTGACCATGGCAAAAGTACCCTTGCCGACCGTTTACTGGAATTTACGCATACCATTGGCGAGCGTGATATGCAGGCTCAGGTACTGGATGATATGGACCTGGAAAGGGAAAAAGGCATTACCATTAAGAGCCATGCCATACAGATAAATTACCATTGGAAAGGCACCGAATATGTACTTAACCTTATTGATACACCCGGCCATGTGGACTTTAGTTATGAAGTGAGCCGTGCCCTTGCAGCCTGCGAAGGTGCATTGCTTTTGGTTGATGCCAGCCAGGGCATACAGGCGCAGACAATCAGCAACTTATACCTCGCTATTGAAAATAATTTAGAGATCATTCCGGTGATCAATAAGATTGATATGGACGGAGCTATGATACCGGAAGTAACGGATCAGATAGTAGAATTGATCGGCTGTAAGCCCGAAGATATATTGCTTGCCAGCGGTAAAAGCGGTATTGGTATTGAGGAAATTTTAACTGCCATCATAGATCGTATTCCTGCTCCTAAGGGCGACCCGGCCGCTCCATTGCAGGCGCTGATCTTTGACAGTGTGTACAACAGCTTTCGGGGTATTATTGTGTACTATCGGGTTTTTAATGGTACACTTAAAAAGAACGATAAGATCAAGTTCAGCAATACGGGCCTGGAATATGGTGCTGATGAAGTGGGTATTTTAAAATTTGGTATGAGTGCCCGCCCCGAAGTAGCAGCAGGCGATGTGGGTTATATTATTACAGGTATCAAGAATGCCAAGGAAGTAAAAGTGGGCGATACCATCACCACCACAGTTAATGGTTCCAGCGAGGCCATACAGGGTTTTGAAGACGTGAAACCGATGGTATTTGCTGGTATTTTCCCGGTAGAGACGGATGCTTTTGAAGAGCTGCGTGACTGCATGGATAAGCTGCAACTGAATGATGCATCCTTAACTTTTGAACTGGAAACTTCGCAGGCCCTTGGGTTTGGTTTTCGCTGCG
>JANNYY010000630.1:0-5286 GCA_031410355.1 Chitinophagaceae bacterium
AACTTTATTGCATACGCTTGACCTGATGTGGGATGATGTGGTGAATCACAAAATGTATGTAACTGGCGGCTGTGGCGCTTTGTATGATGGTTTGTCGCAGGAAGGAATTTCTTATAAACCCGATTCGATACAAAAGATACAACAGGCTTATGGAAAAGATTACCAATTACCCAACAAAACGGCTCATAATGAAACCTGCGCCAATATTGGGAATGTATTGTGGAACTGGCGAATGCTACAAGTTACAGGCGAAGCCAAATATGCAGATATAGTTGAGTTGGAATTATACAACAGTGTATTAAGCGGCATAAGTATGGATGGCAATAAATTCTTTTATACCAACCCGCTTGCTGCATCAAAAGATTATCCTTATGATTTAAGATGGAGCGGCGGACGTTCAAAATATATCAGCAAGAGTAATTGTTGCCCGCCTAATGTAATACGTACCATTGCAGAAGTGAATGATTATATGTATAGTATTGCCGATGAAGGTTTGTATGTAAATATGTATGGCGGCAATATGCTCAACGCAAAATTGAAAGATGGCACGGTAATAAAATTAGAACAGGTTACAGAATATCCCTGGGATGGAAAAATAACAATTCTTTTTAAAGAAGCCACTGGTAAACCGGTGAACATATTTTTGCGCAAACCAGGCTGGTGTAAATCGTATCGCCTCATAATTAATGGAAAAGTACCCATGGTAATAGATAAAAAAAACGGCTATTTAATTGCTGGGCGTAATTGGCAGGCCGGGGATAAAATTGAATTGGTCTTAAACATGCCAGCAACTTTATTAGAAAGCAACCCGCTTGTGGAGGAAACAAAGAACCAGGTAACAGTAAAACGTGGCCCAATTGTTTATTGCCTGGAGTCTGCAGATCTGCCAAATCAAAATGTATTTGATGTGATCATTCCGGCGTCAATTAAATTACAGCCAGTGCCTATGAAAATTGATATTGGGAATGTAATGGCATTAACCGGTGAAGCAAGAGTTTTACAAAATAACAAGTGGAAAAATACTTTGTATAAAGAAGTAAACACAACAACTAAACCAATAAAAATAAAACTGATACCTTATTATGCATGGGCAAACAGGGGGGAAACAGATATGACTGTCTGGATGCCTGTGTTAAGATGATGATTAAAATTTAAGAATGAAAAAAACACTTTACATATCGGTTACTCTTTTTTATTCACTGCTCACCACTCACTACTCACAAGCCCAGCTTGTTGATAAAACCCCTGCTGCCATTCCCAACGCACCATCAATCTACAATACCGAACCTTATGAAGACCCAAATATCAGCGGCATCAACAGGGATGCATCAAGAGTAACTGCCTATTCTTATGCAACAATAAATGATGCATTAAAAAACGACAGAGATAAAAGCGGCAGGTATATTTCATTAAATGGTGATTGGGATTTTTCTTTTGCATCAAAACCCGGTGATGAACCCAAAGATTTTTATAAAAGCAAGGTAAGCGGGTGGAAAAAGATACCCGTGCCTTCCAATTGGGAGATGCAGGGCTATGATAAACCAATTTATAAAAGTGCGGTGTATCCTTTCAGGCCGGTTAACCCACCCTATGTTCCAAAAGATTATAATGGAGTTGGTTGCTACCAACGTTCCTTTACAGTTCCGGCAGACTGGAAGAATAAAAATATCACACTGCATTTTGGGGGTGTAAGTTCTGCTTATAAAGTTTGGATCAACGGGAAATTCCTGGGTTATGCAGAAGATAGTTTTTTGTCATCTGAATTTAATATCACGCCATATTTACAGGATGGAGAAAATATTATTTCTGTTTGGGTAATTCGCTGGAGCGACGGAAGTTTCCTGGAAGACCAGGATGGCTGGCGCATGAGCGGTATTCACCGCGAAGTATATTTAATGGCCGAACCCAAACTGAGGATTGCGGATTTCTTTTATCAAACCAAATTAGATAAGGAATACAAAGATGCTACGCTGAGCATTCGTCCAAGGGTAGAAAACTTAACCGGTAAAGAAGTACCCGGCTATAAACTTAAAGTGCAATTATATGATATCAATGATAAACAAGTTTTAGAAAAAACTCTTAAAAAATCAACGGATGAGATCATCAATGAAATTCATCCCCGCCTCGACCAGGTGAAATTTGGTTTGCTGGAAACAAAAATCATCAATCCTAAAAAATGGAGTACAGAAGATCCAAATTTGTATAAGCTGGTTTTGAGTTTGGAAGATAGTGTAGGAAATATCCTGGAAGTAAAAACATGCAGACTTGGTTTCCGATCTATTGAATTCAGAAAAAGCGATAGCAAATTACTTGTCAATGGTAAGCTTACTTATTTGTATGGTGTTAATCGCCCAGATCATGATCCCATAAAAGGCAAGGCACTCACCAGGGAAATTATTTTAAGAGATGTAACAACCATCAAACAATTTAATTTTAATTGTATCCGGTTAAGTCATTATCCCAGCGATCCCTATTTGTTAGACCTCTGCGATGAAATGGGTATCATGGTTATTGATGAAGCTAATCTTGAAACACATGGGCTTGGCGGTAAACTAAGTCATGATGCAAAATGGACGGGTGCATATATCGAACGCATCAGCCGTATGGCATTGCGTGATAAAAATCATCCTTCCATTATTTTCTGGAGCCTTGGTAACGAAGCCGGCAGCGGCCCCAACCATGCGGCCATGGCGGGTTGGATACATGACTTTGATATTACCCGTCCATTGCATTACGAGCCTGCGATGGGAAGTCCGAAGGAAGAAGGTTACCTTGATCCTTCTGATCCAAAGTATTTAAAAAGTAACGATCACAGTCACCGTATTCAAAATCCGCTGGATCAATATTACGTGGATATGATCAGCAGGATGTATCCATCAGATTATACAGCGCCATTATTAGCCAATCAACCGAATGGAGATAATCGCCCTATTTTCTTTTGCGAATATGCACATGCCATGGGAAACAGCGGAGGCAATATCAAAGAATTTTGGGATCAATGGCGAAATACAAAACGAATTATTGGGGGTTGCATCTGGGAGTTTAAAGACCAGGCATTGTTGAAAAAAGATTCTACCGGAGTAGAATATTATGCTTACGGCGGAGATTTCGGTGAAAAGTATTTCGACAATTTTACAATCAAAGGCTTGGTAAATGCAGATGGCGAACCGAAGGGTGTGATGTGGGAATGTAAAAGAGTTTTTCAGCCGATAGAAAGTGAATTAGTTGATGCAAAAGAAGGATTGATAAAAATAACTAACCGGAGTGCTGTAAGAAATACCAATGACTACAATGCAGTGTTGGTAATTAAGAAAGATGGCAATACAATACTTACAAAAAATCTTGCTGCCATTACAATTGAACCTGGAAACAACGCTGTTATTGCCATTAATGAATACCTGCCTGTAATGAAAACTGATGCAGAATACTATGCGAATATCAGTTTTAATTTAAAGAAGAATGAAAGCTGGGGTGCTGAAAATTTTACCATTGCATCAAACCAGTTTCAGATTCAGGCTGCTGTTAAACAAAAAAAAATACCTAAAGGTGATGGATTTATAGTTCGGCACGGACTGACCAGCATAGACATAAATAATAAAATTTTTTCTTTGTCAATAAGTACATCGGATAAGGGTGGATTAAATTCTTATAAATATAATGGAGTTCAACAAATCCGGCAATCATTAATACCTCACTTTACCAGGCCATTAACAGATAATGATAAAAGGGGCTGGAAACCGCAGCGTAAATTAAAACAATGGTATGAGAATAATTTAGAACTGATAAACACAACTCATGAAAATGGAAAGAATGGTATTGTTGTGACTAATCAATACAAGTTGATTCATGATAGTGCTTTTGTTGATGTTGTGTATCATATTTATTTCAACGGGGTAGTAAAGGTTGATTACCATCTTAAGGTAAAACCAGGCTTGCCTAACATTCCCAAAGTTGGTATGCAAATGGGCATTGAAAGAAGTTATGATAACATTGAATGGTTTGGAAATGGGCCAATGGAAAATTATATTGACAAAAATTATGGTTTTGATGCAGGCATTTATCATTTACCCATTCATCAATTTATGGAAAACTACGTGGTGCCCCAGGAAAATGGTAATCGTACTGATGTGCGCTGGATGTATTTGAACAATGCCAAAACAAAAGAAGGATTGTTGATTGTTGCCGACAGTTTATTAAGCATGAGTGCATGGCCTTATACCGAAGAGAATATTCAAAATGCCAAACACACCAACAAATTAAAAGACGCAGGTTTTATTACGCTGAATATTGATCTGATACAAATGGGGGTTGGCGGTAATGATAGCTGGAGTGAAGTGGCAGCGCCATTGGAAAAATATCAAATAAAAGCAAGGGATTATCAGTACAGTTTTTATCTTGTCCCTTTTAATGCAAAAAATAAATCAGCCGGTGAAAGAACAAAAGAAATTAAGTTTTAAGTTAACCACAAAGGGCACGAAGAACACAAAGAACACAAAAAACTCCTTTGTGTTCTTCGTTCCGTTTTTCCTTTGTGTTCTTTGTGGTTTAAAACTTCATGCCCAACAAAAAGAAGTTCCTCAACAGGTAATGCAGCAGATCTATGATGAAGTAAAAACTCCCTACAAATACGGCCTGGTTGTAACGCCTGGAGATGAATCCAAAAAAATAGATTGCCCATCCGTTTTTCGTAAAGGCAATAACTGGTATATGACTTATATTCTTTTTGATGGCCGTGGTTATGAAACCTGGCTTGCAAAAAGTAAAGACTTATTGATATGGAAAATCCTGGGGAAAATTTTAGCCTTCGGCGATACAACCAATGCAGATGCGACTGAATGGGATGCCAATCAAAAGGCCGGATACATTGCCTTACAGGATTACAAATGGGGCGGTTCTTACAAGTTGCAAAAATTCAACAACAAATACTGGATGAGTTATATCGGTGGAAAAGAAAAAGGTTATGAAGCCGGTAAACTAAGTATTGGAATTGCAAACACCGATAAAAATATTACCCACCCACATAACTGGAAAACATTCGACCCGGTTTTATCAATGAGCGATATTGATGTGCGTTGGTGGGAGAATAAAAAATTATTTAAGAGTACCATCATCTGGGATAAACAAAAAACACTGGGCCATCCTTTTGTAATGTATTATAATGCCAATGGCGATACCAGTCACAACACACCCAGGTGGCGGTGGTTTGAGAGAATAGGAATGGCGGTAAGTGACGATATGATGAACTGGCAGCGTTACCAAACTGATCCGGTTGTGCATCACAAAATC
>JANNYY010000631.1:0-1648 GCA_031410355.1 Chitinophagaceae bacterium
CGCCCTCTTTACCTGCCAGGAACTTAGGCCATTTTATGCCAATAAAACTCAAAGGATTTTTCATTCCACGTTTACGGTAACCGGCGTTTATTACAAATTCGCTGCTGCGTACTTCGCTCAACTGGTAATCAATCAGGCTCAGGCTAAGTTGCCTGGTTTTTGAATATTCAAACTTAGCCTGCAACTGATTTGTGAACTGCATATTAATTCCAAGCAGTGGCGAAAACTGCTCTCCAATACTTACATTCGGCAGCAGGAAGTAAGGCACATAATTTTTTGACAGCGTATCATAAAAAGATGGATATCCAAAGCGGGATACATCCTGGTAAAGCAATGCAGATGTAAATCCATTCATGCTGAGGCTACCGGTGTAACCATGCGATACAGAGAAATTAGTAAATAATTTATCTAAACCTTTTATTTTACTTAACCCATTATAATCAAGCTTCCAGTTTAGTTTTGGTTTTATACCGCGGAACGGATTTGATTTTATGTTTGGATTGTTTTGCCTGATGAGCGAAACCGAATTTGGATCTTCACCCGTGTATGCAGCAATAAATGCAGGTATCAACACATCAATAGCATATTTTCCATACCCATAATAAAACCCATCGGCACCGCGGGGCTGCCCGGCACTGTATGGATTTTTTTCTCCCAATCGCTTAGATAAAATTATCCTGTAATCCTGGAATTTTTTAAAGGTTTCAGAAACACGGTTGGGATCAAATTTGCCAAACAAAGTTTTAAACGCAACATACGAAACATCAAACCCACCACCTGCATAAGGGTTAAGATGTTTAAAGCTATGGTTGGTACCGCCGCTTGTATCTATAAACCGGAAGGTTTCGCTATAGTTTTTATTAAACGTCTTACTCATGTTTAACGTGATATTTAAATCACGGATGGGTTCTAATTGGGCAGACAAAGTAATACGCTGATCATAACTCTGCATGAAAGCAGAATTAAATGTCGTGTCTCTTGTAATTAAATTTTTTCTTGCTGCCGCATTTAACCAGGCAGTATCCGGTTGCCGGCCCAAAATAAAATCAAAACCCGGTGCCATGCTCCTCCAGTTTTGCCCAAGAATATGGGTACTGTCGGTATAACCCGGTAAACGGGTATGTGCATTTTCCGATATGGAGAAACTTGCCTGTTTTAAACTGGTTGCCAATTTGCCAAATGCCCTTAATGGTGTGCTAACATAAGGCACAGCAGTCTGGTCAACATTCCTGTGTTTCTTAACCACTTTCCTTCCGTTCTTCTTTATTAAAGTGTCTTTATATTTTGTTATCCGTGCCCGCCATTTTTCCTGGTCTGCTTTATTGCTGGGTTGCTCTAATTGCTTTAACCATTTAGATTTTTGATACAGGCGGGTAAAATCAAACTGGGCCGTGGCTTCACTTTGCTGGCCATTTTCAATAATATTTCCAAGCTCAACAGCCAGGCGTGATGCACCTATCCAGCTATACGATGCCTGGTAACGCAGGTTCACTGTTGTCCAGTCAATTAAAGGAAACTTAGCAGTTGGTAATGTATAAGTAAAATTGGCTGCGTGCGTATAAGTAGTATTGCGGCCACCTTTTAACAAATTTCTCCAAACTGTATCTTTCTTTTCCTGGGTATTCAATCTTCCTTCGGGTTCATCAAT
>JANNYY010000632.1:0-15230 GCA_031410355.1 Chitinophagaceae bacterium
ATGCAAAAAGTAGATGATCAAAAAGAAATGCTGCAGGATAAAATAAATTTTGAAAACAACATGATGAGCATTTATTTGAATGAAGAAACCTTGCTATCGAAAAACCAGGGAATTGTTGCACAAAATACCGGCCTTAAAATGACAGATTTAAAAGACGCCGCCGATTTTCACCGGGTACGTTTAATGGATTTAAAACAAAAGGAAACTGAAATAGGCAAAACGCTAAAGAAACTAAATGCGGAAATGATAAAACTAAATAAACAACGTGATGAGTTGAACAAACAGGCCACTACTGCTACCAGTGAAGTGGTAGTAACCGTGCAAGGCAAAGAAACTTCAAATGCAGATTTTAGTCTAAGTTATTTTGTTGATAAAGCCGGCTGGTATCCAACTTATGACATCAGGGTTATTGATATCAATCATCCTATTACTATGGCCTATAAAGCTAATGTATATCAATCATCAGGCGAAGACTGGAAGGATATAAAACTGACTTTGTCAACCGCTAATCCCAAACAGAATGGCGAAAAACCTCAACTCCCAACCTGGTACCTGCATTATTTTACGCCACAATCTTATGGAGTAAACAACAACAGCTATTACAATCCAAATGTAAGAGAAGTTACGGGTCGGATTACTACTGAAACCGGAGAACCTGTTTCCTTTGCATCAATTACAATAAAGGGAACAAGGAGTGGTGTTTCGGCAGATGCCAATGGTGTTTTCAAAGTGTCAGTTCCGCAAAATGCAACAACATTGGTTTTTTCAGCCGCTGCTATGCAAGGCAGGGAATTATTTGTATCATCCAATATTATGAATATAGCTTTGCAGAAAGGAAGTTATGATCTTAAAGAGGTTGTTGTAACATCTGCTTATGGCATAAAACGTGAAGCAAGAAGTGTTTCCTCAAACGTCCAGCAAATCAGCATACCTCTCACTGTTTCAGAAAACGAGAACAGCACCAGTTTTTCATTTGATATAGAAACACCTTATACCATTTTAAATGATGGCAAAACTGCTACGGTAGAAATGAAAACAATGGAAGTGCCTGCGCTATATGAATATTATTGTGTACCCAAATTAGAGCAGGATGTTTTTCTTACAGCAAAAATTACCGACTGGAATGACCTGAATTTACTTGAAGGCGAAAGCAATTTATTTTTTGAAGGAACTTTTTTAGGCAAAGCAATGATCAATCCAAAAACTGCCGGTGATACACTAAATATTTCTTTAGGCAGAGATAAAAACATTATAGTAAAAAGAACAGGCATAAAAGAGTACAGTAAAAAACAATTCCTGGGCAATAATAAAATTGATTACAGAACATTTGAAATAAACATCCGTAACAATAAAAAGCAATCCATCAATTTAGTTATTGAGGATCAATATCCCATCAGCACATTGAAGGAAGTGGAAGTAGATAAAATAGAAAGCAAAGAGGCCGAACTTGATAATGAAACAGGAAAGTTAAAGTGGACAATTCAACTGGAGCCGGGCAAAGAAAAGAAAGTTGATTTTAAATACTCGGTTAAATATCCTAAAAACAGTACTATTGTTTTAGAATAAATTAAACTGGATGGCATGGTTGAGTAAGCTGTTATCAAAAATCTGCTTACTTTTAACTCTAAAATTTTTTACTATGCCAATACGTATGGAAGATGATCCAACGGATCAACAGGACTTTAACGACAATAACACATCAGGTGGCAGAGGGGGTGGCGGTGGCGGATTATTAAGTTTTTTGCCCCTGCTGCTTGGATTATTCACCGGTGGTGGAGGCGGTGGCAAAAAAATTCTCTTATTATTATTGGTTGGCGGCGCTGCTGCTTATTTTTTCTTTTTCCGTAGCGGATCAGGTGGTGGAGGCACAGATGTTGTAAAAAATCTTTTTTCGCAAAGTGGTTATAGTTTTAGTCCTGAAGAATTTAAAAAAGCAAATGTTTACGAAGGGCTGGCAGATGATAATACAAAAAATCCTTTACCGGAAAGTGTTTCGTTACTAAAATTTGCACCCGACCGGCAAAACCAAGGGCAACAGGGAAGCTGTGTTGCCTGGAGCAGTGTGTATGCAGCACGTACTATTGTGGAAGCAGCATCAACCGGGCAAAGCGGCAACAATACCGCTTACAGCCCCGCTTTTGTTTACAATCAAATTGGTTTGGAAGGTTGCCAGGGCGCATACATACAAAATGCCATGGAGTTTATGGCCACTAAAGGTGTGGTGCCTTTTAATACTTTTCCTTATGATGACCAGGATTGCAGCAGGCAACCCAATTCGGCTGTTAGCAATGAAGCAGCGCAAAATAAAATGCATGGTTTTACAAGATTAACTACTGGTGAAAGTACAGCGGGAATTAATGTACGTGCTGTAAAAGAACACCTGGCAAAAGATGCCCCCGTGGTTATTGGCATGATGGTGGGCGGCAGCTTTATGCAGGGAATGAAGGGAAAAGAAATGTGGGCGCCAACCGACGAAGACAGAACTCAGTCAGGCTTTGGCGGGCATGCCTTATGTGTGATAGGTTACGACGACCGCAAACAAGCTTTCCAGATCATGAACAGTTGGGGACCCGAATGGGGCGTTAACGGCATTGGCTGGGTTCGCTATGCCGATTTTAAAGAGTTTGTTCGTGAGGCTTATGGCATTGATCCAATGCCCAAACGAGGCGCTGCAGTAAATGTTGCTTTTGAAGCTACTATTGGTTTGGTTAAGAAAGATAACAACGAGTACATTCCTTTACAATTAAAAGCCGGCAATATTTTTGAAACGGTGAGTACGGTTGCGCCCGGTACAAAATTTAAAATGGAAATAAAAAATTCAACCGAATGTTACATATATATTTTTGGGCAGGAAACTGATGGTAGCAGTTACACTTTATTTCCATATCCCTCAAAAGAAGATGCTACTAAAACAGCCTTCTCTCCTTTTTGCGGCATTACCGGCTACCGTTTATTTCCACGCGGCAAAAACTTAGTACCTGATAATGTGGGTAACAAAGATGTGTTTGCGGTCGTAGTAACAAAGCAGGCCATTGACTGGTATGCGGTTAACAACAGCATTTCAAAAAGCAGTGGCGCTGATTATGCAGCAAAAGTGGCCGGAGCTTTACAACTAAATGCAGTTTCGGGTGTTAGATTTGCAACAGGCAGCGGCGGCACCATTAATTTTAAAGCCGGCAATAGCAGCCCGAATGCTGTACTTTGTGTGGTAGAAGTAAAAAAATAGAATATGAAAAACTTAATCGTCATTGCTTTTTGTTTGATTGGTTATATAAGTAATGCGCAAACAGAAGGCAGTAAACTGTATCATCCGGATGCCAATGCAGAAAAAGATATTACAGCAGCCATAAAAAAAGCAAAGGCCGAAAATAAATATGTGTTGCTGCAGGGCGGCGGTAACTGGTGCAGTTGGTGTATTGAGTTTGCCCGGTTTTGCAAAGCCGATACTAAAATTGATTCGGTTATCAACGCAAGCTTTGTTTGGTACCATCTTAATTACAGCAAAGAAAACGAGAACAAAGCGGTCTTTGCAAAATATGGCTATGCACAGCGTTTTGGATTCCCCACATTCATCATCTTAAATGAAAAAGGCGAACGCATACATACACAAAACAGCGAGTACCTGGAAGACGGTAAAAAAAGTTACGACAGCAAAAAGGTGCAGGCATTTTTAGAAATGTGGAGCCCAAGGGCATTGAATCCGCAAATGTATGGAAAGTGACAAATGCAGATTTTAGATTGACGATTTTAGATTTGTGAATACTCTATAATTTAAACCAATCTACAATCGTCAATCTTAAATCTAAAATCAGCAATGAGCAACGCTTCTCAATTCCTCCAACTGATAAAGCATCCGTTTAAATTTAAACTGTTCATGCTTTCCAAATTACCCAGTGCTTTTTTTTGCGGGGTAAGGGTTATTGATGCAGATGAAAATAAATGCGTGGTTAAAGTGCCTTACAAATGGTTTAGTCAAAACCCCTTTAAAAGTACCTACTTTGCCTGCCTGAGTATGGCTGCGGAAATGACTACCGGCCTGCTTGGCCTTATGCATATACATAAAAGGCAACCGGCAGTAAGTATGCTGGTTGTAAAGATTGAAGGCAATTTTATAAAAAAAGCAACCGGCATCACTGTATTTACCTGCGAAGATGGTAATGCCATAAAAAAGACAATTGAAGATGCTGTTATTAGTAATGAAGGGAAAATTATAACTGCAAAATCTTATGGCAGAAATGCAGCAGGAGAAATTGTAGCAGATTTTGCTATTACCTGGAGTTTTAAAGCTAAAAATGCCTGAGCATTATGAAAAAAAGAAAAGTGCTCTTTGTTGCATTTATCTTTCTTTCAAATTATGTTATAGCGCAAAATTATTGTAGTGCTTTGCTTATAGCGGGCAAGCCAACAAACGAAGGCAATGGTATTCCCTGTGGCTATTACCTTACACTCGATTCTTCAAAATTTATCTACGTCAACAGCGGCTGCGAACAACACAGTTCTTTTGCGCTGGGAAGGTTCAACATGTCGAACGATACTATTTATATAGAACCCTTTGATTTTTTACAGGAAAGTCCTTTTGTTTATATTAAAAAGAAAGCATCGAAAGGGAAGTTTCAAAAAATTGTATTCCTCAGCGTTGAAGGAAAAGAATTCGAGTATCGCCATGATGAGGAAAAACATCCGTTTTTTGCAATGGCCAGAAACATGAAAGACAGCAAGAGATGCTTGAACCTGGTTTCTTCCACGCTTACATTCCTAAACGGCAGCATAAAAGTTCTTGATATTCCCGTGCTTAAACGAATATTTGGTGTACCAGAACCCTTATGGATAAAACCAGGAATTGATTATGAAATCAAACTCAATGTTCCATACGATATGCTGCAAAGTTGTTTACATAAAGTTTCAAATTTTGGCAACATATATCTGCTCATCAGGCAAAACCAAATTATATTCCCATCTACCGGCGACTCAATACCTATTATATGCAGAAAAGATAATTTATCAGTTCGTTAGCCGTATATTTCTACATAATGATAATCATCCGATTTACCAATGTTTCACTAAATTGCATCTCCCCTATAATTTGTATTTTCAAATTAGCGGGAAAAAGCTCAATAGCATTACCACAATACAAGTCCCGAATAAATTCGGGATGCCGGTTTAACATCGGCAAGTGCATGACGCCAATGAAGTTTAATTAAAAACAAAATGCCTGGTTCAAAAAAAATATAAAATATAATCTTCTCCATTTTCTCTGCCGCGGCGGAGTCAGGGGTAAATATCTATTATGGCAAAAGACTTACGTAAACAAGAAGCTTTAGATTATCACTCAAAGGGCCGGCCGGGTAAAATAGAAGTTGTACCCAGCAAAGAAGCCAAAACACAAAGAGACCTTTCACTGGCATACTCACCCGGCGTTGCCGAACCCTGCCTTGAAATTGCAGCAAACCCCGAAGATGTTTATAAATACACGGCCAAGGGAAACCTGGTTGGCGTTATAAGCAATGGAACCGCAGTTTTGGGCCTGGGCAATATTGGCCCCGAAGCTGGGAAACCGGTGATGGAAGGCAAGGGTGTTCTTTTTAAAATATTTGCAGATATTGATGTGTTTGATATTGAAATAAATGAAACCGATCCTGAAAAATTTGTTCAGATCGTTCAGGCATTGGAGCCAACATTTGGCGGCATTAATTTAGAAGATATTAAAGCGCCTGAATGTTTTTACATTGAACAGGAATTAAAGAAGCGCTGCAAAATCCCCATCATGCACGATGACCAGCATGGCACGGCAATCATCAGCGCTGCAGCATTGCTCAATGCACTCATCCTGCAAAAAAAGAAAATTGAAAAAGTAAAATTTGTGGTGAATGGAGCCGGTGCAGCGGCCATGGCCTGTATTCAGTTATACGAATCGCTGGGTGCCAAGCACAGCAATTTTATGGTGTTTGACCGCAAAGGAATTTTGTACAAGGGACGTACAGATGTTGATGAGATAAAACAAAAATTTTGTGTTGAAGCAAAATATGCAGATTACGACCTGGCAAAAGCCTTAAAAGATGCAGATGTATTTATTGGCTTAAGTGTAGGTAATGTTGTTTCGGCAGAAATGGTGAAAAGCATGGCGAACAAGCCCATTGTATTTGCAATGGCCAATCCCGACTCGGAGATCAATTATGAAATAGCCGTTGCAGCCCGTAAAGATATCATTATGGCTACGGGCCGCAGTGATTATCCCAATCAGGTAAATAATGTACTGGGCTTTCCCTATATTTTCCGGGGCGCATTGGACGTAAGGGCAACAGCCATTAACGAAGCTATGAAACTAGCCGCAGTGAAGGCTTTGGCCGAACTGGCAAAAGCACCGGTGCCCGATATTGTAAACCTGGCTTATAACGAAAAGACGATCATTTTTGGGCCAACCTATATCATTCCAAAGCCATTAGACCCCCGTTTATTATCTACAGTAGCACCCGCAGTTGCAAAAGCGGCTATGGAAAGCGGCGTTGCCAAATACCCCATCATTAATTGGGAAAAATATGTAGAAGATTTAAACCACCGCTTAGGTTTGGATAACCAGTTGAGCAGGGTGATTGGCTCCAAGGCTCGTAAAGATCCCAAGCGTATTGTTTTTGCCGATGCTGAAAATATTAAAATATTAAAAGTTGCGCAGTTAGTAATGGAAGAAAATGTTGCCTATCCAATATTGCTGGGTAAAGAAGACAGGATAAGACTACTTGCAGCAGAAAATGGAATAGACCTGGAAGGAATGCCCATAATGGATCCTACAGATGATCAGCATGAAGAACTGAGAAAAAAATATGGCGATCAGTTCTTTGAAAAAAGACATCGTAAGGGTGTTAATAAATATGAGAGTTATAAAGCAATGAAGGACCGCAATCATTTTGGTTGTATGCTGATAGAAAACGGCGAAGCCGATGGTATGATCAGCGGGTTAAGCAGGAATTATCCTGATACCATTCGCCCGGCCTTGCAGATCATTGGCACCGAGGAAGGAGTTAGTAAAATTGCGGGCATGTATATCATGTTCACCAAACGTGGTCCGCTGTTTTTGGCAGATACAACCGTTAACTTTAACCCAACAGCCGAAGAACTGGCAGAAATAACTTTGCTGGTTGCCAAAGAAGTTAAGCAGTTTAACATCAAGCCGCGGATCGCTATGCTCTCCTATTCAAATTTTGGCAGCAGCGATTCGCCGGAAGCAAACCTGGTGCGTAAAGCAAGGGCAATTGTAAAGGCAAAAGACCCCACACTAACCTGCGACGGTGATGTACAGGGCATCCTGGCCTTTAACAAAGAAATTTTAAAAGAAAATTATCCCTTTACCGAACTGCTTGATGGCGATGTGAACATTTTGATCTTCCCTAATTTGGCAGCAGGTAATATTGCTTATAATTTATTGCAGGAAGTTGGCGGCACCGATTCTATCGGCCCTATTTTATTGGGCTTAAAAAAACCTGTACACGTTTTGCAGTTGGGCAGTTCGATCCGTTCTATCTTTAATATGGTATTGATTGCCGTTGTGGATGCGCAAACAAAAAGCCGTACAAATACTAAAGAAGTGGTAAAGCAAAGTAAATGGTGGAAACGCAAAAAAAACCTGGCAACGGAAATGTGATTTTGTAGGTATGATGTTTGATGTACGGTATACGACAGCATAAATTAATTGAATGAACATTCATAAATTCAATGTTGGATTTACGGCGTACGCTTTTTTAAAAACTAAAATAATCATACATTAGTACACCTGATATTGTACATCTAACATAATCTTATAAATGCTTTTTTTTAACCACTTTGGCCGTTATATTTTAATGCTGAAAGGCATGTTTACCAGGCCCGAGAACATGCGCATGTACTGGAAGGAACTGATGCACCAGTGTGTTGAAATTGGTATCGGCTCACTCGGGATCGTGATCATCATTTCATTTTTTATGGGTGCGGTAAGTGCCGTACAAACTTCTTACCAGTTGGTGAGCCCGCTTATTCCACTAACCACCATAGCGCAAATTGTAAGAGATACAGTAATACTGGAATTTGCACCTACTGTTGTTTGCATAGTGCTGGCAGGCGTTGTGGGCAGTAAAATTGCCAGCGAATTGGGTAACATGCGTGTTAGCGAACAGATAGATGCATTTGAAATAATGGGTATTAACACCAAGGCTTATTTAATACTGCCAAAAATTGCAGCCTGTTTAATCACCATCCCTATGCTGGTGGTTTTATCAATGGTACTTGGTATTATTGGAGGCCGGCTGGCAGGTACTGCAACAGGTATCTTATCAACAGATACTTATGATATGGGATTAGTATTAAATTTTGTTCCCTACAACGTATTTTTTGCATTGGTGAAGGCATATACATTCGCATTCATCATAAGCACTATCCCGTCTTATTATGGATACAATGTTAGCGGTGGTGCATTGGAAATTGGGCGCAGCAGTACCAAAAGCGTGGTGGTGAGTTGCATAATGATATTGTTTGCTGATTATGTTTTAGCTGCGCTGTTACTGAACAAATAAGAAGTTGTAAGGGAAATAGCCACAAGGGAGAAGCAAACTAACTTTAAAATATTTTTTATAGCAATGATTTTAAAATAAATAGAAAGAATTGGGAATGGGAAGTAGATACCCTGAAGCTACTCCCCTTGCACTTTATTATGATTGAATTTAAAAACATACAGAAAAGTTTTGACGGTAAAGTGGTGCTGGATGATGTGAGCCATATTATGGAAACCGGTAAGGCCAATTTAATTATAGGCCAGAGTGGTAGCGGAAAAACAGTTTTACAAAAATGCTTAGTTGGATTATTTGAACCTGATGAAGGTGAAATTATTTATGATGGCGTGAGTTTTACAGATATGAATGTGGATGAGCGGAAAGAATTACGCCAGCAGATAGGTATGCTGTTCCAGGGTTCTGCATTATTCGACAGTATGACGGTAGAACAGAACATCATGTTTCCGTTGGATATGTTTACCACAAAAACCTTTGCCGAAAAATTAAAACGCGTTAACGAAGTGCTTGACAGGGTTAACCTGGAAGGCGTTAATAAAAAATTCCCGGCTGAATTAAGTGGTGGTATGAAAAAGCGGGTGGGTATTGCCCGTGCGGTTGTTCTTAATCCCAAATATTTATTTTGCGACGAGCCCAACTCGGGGCTTGACCCGCAAACCTCCATGGTAATTGATAAACTGATATTAGACATTACCCGGGAGTTTAACATGACGGCTGTGATTAATACGCATGATATGAACAGCGTGATGGAAATGGGAGAAAATATCCTTTATATGTATGACGGTAAAAAGGAATGGACAGGTAATAAAAAAGACATCATCTTCTCTGATAACAAACGGCTGAATGCCTTTATTTTTGCTTCTGAATTTTTACAGGATGCCAAAGATATGCGTATGCTGGAGGCGAAAGGAAAAATAAGTAATGACCGGGATATGGATGCGATGCTGAAGGGAAAGAAATTGGATTAAAAGATTCAATCATTCACTTCGATAAAAGCCCGATCAACGAACAAATTTTCAACGGAGCGTCGCCACTTCAGCCCAATCAAGGCTTAAAAGCCCGTAACTAAAATATTCCTTTTCCACAATACTGTATCTACCCTATCTTTGCGGCAATTCCAAAATTTAAATTTTTACCTGAAATGGCTGTTTTAGTTAATACAAATTCCAAAATTATTGTACAGGGTTTTACCGGTACAGAAGGCACTTTTCATGCTACGCAAATGATTGAATATGGTACAAATGTAGTGGGTGGTGTTACGCCTGGTAAAGGCGGCAGCACTCATTTGGACAAACCCGTTTTTAATACTGTTGCCGATGCTGTTAAAACAACTTCCGCTGATGTAAGTATTATTTTTGTGCCACCTGCCTTTGCTGCCGATGCTATTATGGAAGCTGCCGATGCAGGTATAGCTTTGGTAGTTTGTATTACCGAAGGCATTCCCGTGCAGGATATGGTGAAAGTGAAAAATTATTTACAAAATAAAAGTACAAGGCTGATTGGGCCAAACTGCCCCGGTGTGATAACTGCTGGTGAATGTAAAGTGGGGATTATGCCAGGTTTTATTTTTATCAAGGGCAGGATCGGTATTGTTTCAAAATCGGGCACGCTTACATACGAAGCTGCCGACCAGGTAGCCAAAGCTGGCCTGGGCATTTCTACGGCTATTGGTATTGGTGGCGATCCTATTATTGGCACAACAACCAAAGAAGCTGTTGAATTATTTATGAATGATGATGAAACCGATGCGATTGTGATGATTGGTGAAATTGGCGGCGGCATGGAAGCAGAAGCAGCAAACTATATTAAAAGTACCGGCAACAAAAAACCTGTTGTAGGTTTTATTGCAGGGCAAACAGCACCTCCCGGCCGCCGAATGGGCCACGCCGGTGCAATAGTTGGTGGTGCCGATGATACGGCTGCTGCAAAAATGAAAATTATGACGGAGTGTGGTATTCATGTGGTTGCCAGCCCGGCCGATATTGGTAAAACAATGGCTGAAGTCTTAAAGATGTAATATTTAAGAATGAATATTTAATATTTTTTTCGATTCAAAATACCTGCTAAATAAAGTATGCAGTATTTAGTCAAAGGAAATAAATATTAAATCTTCAATATTAAATACCCTGCATTGGGTAGCTCTTCTCCCTAAAATTTCGCCATCTTTATACTTTAAAATTTTTAACGATGACCATTGTAGTCTATCACACTATCAGCAACCCCACCGATTTTTGGGCATCAGCTCAAAAAAGTTTACCCGAATTACCCGCCAGCGGCGTACAAAAAATTATCCAGGTAATGCCCAATAATGATATGACACAGGCTACCTGTGTTTGGGAAGCCGATAGTATTGAAACCCTTGATACCTACCTGCGCAGCAAAGTACAGGACTGGAGTACAGAAACTTACTACGAGCTGAATGCTGCTGCAGCCATGGGTATGCCCAAATAATTTTTTAGAGATTGTCAATTATACGCTTCCTTCTCCCCCTCTTCTCCTTTAATAAACGAATTATGGAATGAGATAAAAAAGGAACCGGGGCTTACGCCCCGGAACCTCAAAGTATAGCCACAACATTTAGAAAAAGTATTTTCGGTTTTTATTAAATAGTTCCTGCATTTAAGTTGGTGCAGGTATCAAAAATATTAGTTATCATCCCACTCTTTTCTATCCTTCATCTTCCTGCCATTCCTGTTGCCATCATCATCATTTTTGCAATGATCTCTTTTGTGTTTATTTTTCTTTCTTCCATAACCATACCCAGCGCCATTACCATTATTTCCATAGCCTTGATCGTCATTATTATTATACACCTGGCGTTCATTGATGTTTACCTGGCCGGAATTATTGATAAAAATAGTTGTTTCAAATCCGGGCTTAAAATTAAGAGTTGAATTATATACAACTTCCTGAACCTGTTTGCCCCAGATATTTGTTTTCCATTGGTACACAGCAACAGTATGGTTACCGGCATTTAACTGGCCAATGTTTACAGTATTACCGGATCCATTAGTACCATTACTCTGGTATTGATTATTATCAACGTAAACGGAAAACTGGCGCTGCATAGCGGAAGTTACAATCAATGACCCGTATTGATTATAATTGTTATTTTGAGTTGGATAATTTGGATACTGTTGTGGGCCACCTCTCTGCTGTGGTTGCTGCCATTGAGCAAAACCTGTGGTAATGCTGGCTGCTAAAAAAATCAATGTACAAATCTTTTTCATAGTGAATTTTTTTTAAGGTTAACAATATTTGTCTGCACTTATCTTTTCAAATGGTATGCCGTTGTATAAAAATAAAAAGTTAAAGAAAAATTAGAAAATGCTTTATGCAAATCCGGTTATGGTTACATCTTAGAGGTATTAAGTTAAAATCCAACAAAAACAGCAATGCACTTGCACCATAACAAATTGTATCTTGTAATTAAATACCCACACTATGTTTATTAAGAAATTTTCCCTGGTTATTTTTTTGTTAACCGGTATTACTTTAAAAAGCATGTCTCAAACAAAAATCAACTACGAAAAAAACTGGAAAAAAATTGCCGACCTTGAACAAAAAGGCCTTACTAAATCTGCTTTGCAGGAAGTAATGGTGATTTACAACCTGGCGGTTAAAGATGCCAATGATGCCCAGCAGATAAAGGCCAGTATGTATCAAATAAAGTATCGCAACATGCTGGATGAAGACAGCCATGAGAACAATATTTTTTTTATTGATACCCTGATTGCAAAAGCCAAAGCACCTGCAAAAAATATTTTACAAAGTATGCAGGCCGAAATGTTTTGGCAATACCTGCAAAACAACCGGTGGAAATTTTATGACCGTACTAAATTAGCTGAAGAAAAAAGCAAAGACATTACCACCTGGAGCATAGATAAATTATATGCAACCATTTCGGGCTTATATAAAGCTTCTTTACAAAATGAATCACTCTTAAAAAATACAAAACTAAATGGCCTTGATGCTATAATTATTAAAGGAGAAAATACAAGGCAGCTTCGCCCCACATTGTATGATTTTTTAGCACACCGGGCTTTGGAGTTTTTTATGAATGATGAAGACGGGGTTACCAAACCGGCTTACCAGTTTAAAATAGATGATGCTGTTGCTTTTGCTAAAGCTGAGGATTTTGTAAAAGCTTCATTTAAAACCAAAGACACTGCATCGCTGCAACAAAAAGCACTACTCATTTTACAGGATATTTTAAATTTTCATTTAAGCGATGTAAATACTGATGCATTGATTGATGCCGATTTGATTCGCTTAAACTTTGTGAACAATAATGCTGTATTTGAGGGTAAAGAAAAACTATATGAAGCCGCATTGAAAAATATCGAACAAAAATATCCTGCTAACCCGGCGATTGCACAAGCCATGTATTTAAGGGGTACCATTTATTTAACCCGTGGAAATGAATATAAACCTTTTACTAAAACCGAAAATCAATACGAAATTAAAAGGGCAAAAGAATTATTTGAATCTACGTTTGCCAAATTTCCAAAATCAGAAGGCGGTGTAAATGCCAGGAATGCTATTTTACAGATTGAACAACCATCGCTAAACCTGGAAACTGAACAGGTAAATATACCACTGCAACCCTTTCGGACCTTAGTTAAATACAAAAACATTAAAACGCTTTACCTGCGGGTTATTAAAACTACCCGGCAGGAAATAAAAACGCTTGATAAAGATGATTACGAAAAAACATGGAAGGCTTATACAGATCTTAAACCTTTAAAAAGCTGGAGCATTAACCTGCCCGACCTGCAGGATTACCAACAGCATGCTACTGAAATAAAAATTGACGGGCTTTCAAACGGAACTTATTTTATCCTGGCAAGCATTGATCCCAATTTTGCGCTATCAAAAAATATTATTGCAAAACAACTAACCTATGTAAGCCATATCAGTTACATACATACCAATACCAATGAGTATTATGTACTGCACAGGGATAATGGCCTGCCGCTTGCCAATGCACAGGTACAGATTTGGGAATCTGTTTACAATAACAACAGTGGTAAGTACGAGGACATAAAAGCAGAAAAATATACTGCAGATAAAAATGGCTATTTTAAAATGAAAGAAAACAAATCATACCGCAATTTTCTTTTACAGGTTACACATGACGGGGATGAATTGTTTATTGCTGAAAATAATTATTCAAATAATTACAATAGCTATGAACCGGAAATTGAAAAGCAAACTTTCCTTTTTACCGACAGGTCAATTTACCGGCCCGGGCAAACGGTTTATTTTAAAGGCATCGTTATTTTAAAGGAAAAAGTAATTACCAAAACTGTAGTAGCACCTGGTTTTAAAACAACCATTTTATTAAAAGATGCCAACGGCCAAAAGTCGGCAGAACTTAATGTTACTACCAATGAATTTGGAAGCTACAAGGGTTCATTCCATTTGCCTGAAGGCGTACTGAACGGCAATTTCAGCATCTACGATACGGCAACTAAATCTTACAGCAGCTTTAGTGTGGAAGAATATAAGCGCCCTAAATTTTTTACAGAGATACAAAAACCAAAAGGCACTTACCGGGTTAACGACACTATTAAAATTACCGGCACTGCAAAAGCCTATGCAGGCAATAATATTGATGGGGCAAAAGTAAGTTACCGCGTAGTGCGTAAGGTACGTTATCCCATTTGGTGGGATTGGGGTTATTACAAACGTTTTGCTACAGGAAACAATGAAGAAATGGAAATAACAAATGGCGAAACCAAAACAGATGCAAAAGGTGAATTTAAAATTACTTTTAAAGCCATACCCGATGAAACAGTGGATAAAAAGAACCAGCCAACATATTATTACGAAGTAAGTGCTGATGTTACCGACATCAACGGTGAAACCAGGAGCGGCAACACCTCTGTAGCCGTTGCCTACCAGGCTTTACAACTGAATATTGATATACCGGAAACAATTCCTGCAGACAGTTTGAAGAATTTAAAAATTACCAGTACTAACCTGAATAATATTTTTGAAAAGGCTGAAGTGAATGTGAGCATTTACAAAGTACAGTCACCCACAAAAATATTCAGGGATAGATATTGGGAAATGCCCGACCAGTTTACAATGAGTAAGAATGAATACGAGGGTTATTTTCCTTACGATATTTATAAAGATGAAGATGAGAAAAGCAAATGGCCGTTGGGTGAGAAGGTTTCGGATAAGATTGATAGTACTGTTGAGAAAGGGAATTGGGAACTAGGAGTTAGGAATTGGGGGAGCGGATGGTATAAAATTATTGCTACTACAAAAGATAAATATGGAGAAATAGTTAAGGCTGAGAAATATGTTCAATTAACCGGCAATACCGCAAATGAAAAAAATTACGATGCTGTAAAGGTTGATATAATAAAAGGAAATGCAGTGCCCGGTGAACAGATCATTTACAATGTAGCAACAGGATTTGATAAAATATGGCTGATACATTCTTTAAGCCGGATGGACAAAACTGTTATTACAGATCGCTATGAGATAACAAATGCTGCAAAGACGTTTCAGCAAACAGTAACTGAGGCAGACCGCGGCAATATGGCCATGAGTTATGTTTTTGTACAGCACAACCGGGTGTATAAAGGAGGGCAAAGCTTTAGCATTCCCTGGAGCAATAAAGATTTAAATATCAGTTACGAAACCTTCCGTGATAAATTATTACCCGGCAGCCAGGAAAAA
>JANNYY010000633.1:0-2334 GCA_031410355.1 Chitinophagaceae bacterium
AAAGATTTTGTAAAAGAAAAATTCCCAATGCTGGGTGGGGCTGTAGATAATATGTTTGGTGCAGCAGGAAAGGATGAGGAAAATGGGTTGTAAAACTGTACTGTTTAATACAGTCGGGTTTCGCAGTAATTCATTATAGCATCGATTTCCGCATCAGATAAATGTGGAGATGCTGTCATCATGGTTTTATTCCATTTTTCAAAAACTGATCGGGCATAGGGATTATCACTTATTGATTTGGATGGATTTCTAATAAATTCATACATCGATTTTTTATCACCCCATCTTTCCAATGAACCTTTTAAATCCGGCCCAGAATCTCTATCGGGCTTATGACAATTGAGACAGTTGTTTTTGAACAAGATTTCTCCATCAATATGGGTAGTGGCAACGGGATTTTCTGTAGAAGCTTTTTTATCATTACCGGTGCATCCGGCAACTAAAAAGATCATTATTATGAAAATGAGTTTCATGATATTTTTGTTTAAAAAAAATCCGGTAAGATACCGGAGCCAAATAATTTAATCCTGATAATGCCCCCGCAATGAGTGTACAATAATTCGCTTAGTTTCTACCTTATAAACAATGCGGTGTTCAAGATTAATTCTGCGGCTCCAGTAGCCATTATAATTTGCTTTTAAAGCTTCGGGCTGTCCTAAACCTGAAAAAGGAGTGTTGCAGCAATTATCTAAAAGTGCATATATTTTCTTCAGTGCTTTTAAATCTGTTTTCACCCACCAGCCAATATCTTCCCAGGCTTTGGGCATAAAAACCAGTTCAAGCATGAATCATTGCTTTAAGTTGTGCAAGGTTTACGGGAGTGGGTTTTACTCTCTTCTTTTCATAAGCTTCAATACTTTGTAAAATTGCAGCATTAGTTATTTCATTTTTAGCAATGCGCTTAGCATTTTTAATAAAAGATATTTTTTTTAAAAACTCAACAGCGTAATCTGCTTTATTATCATTTACCTCAACTAATATTTTCATAACATATAGTTTTATTGATTTTTCCTTACAAACAAATTTAAACAAAATAATTTACCTCAACACTTCCCTGCTGATAACCAACTTTTGAATTTCACTGGTTCCTTCGCCAATAGTACAAAGCTTACTATCCCTGTAAAATTTTTCAACAGGAAAATCTTTGGTGTAACCATAGCCACCAAATATCTGTACGGCATCTGTGCTAACTCTCACTGCCACTTCGCTGCTGTAGTATTTTGCCATGGCCGCTTCTTTGGTCATGGGCAAGCCCCTCATTTTTAAATCGCAGGCCTGTTTTATTAACAGGTCTGCTGCTTCAATTTCTGTTGCCATATCGGCCAGCTTAAAACTTATACCCTGGAAACTGGCAATGGGCTGATCAAACTGGTGGCGCTCTTTTGCATATTGAACAGAAGCTTCATAAGCGCCTTTGGCAATGCCCAAACCCAATGCTGCAATAGATATGCGGCCACCATCCAAAACTTTCATGCTTTGTTTAAACCCCTGCCCAACCTCACCCATGCGGTTTGCATCCGGTATACGGCAATTATCAAAAACCATTTCGGCAGTTTCGCTGGCACGCATGCCCAGTTTATTTTCTTTTTTTCCGGCACTGAATCCGGCTGTTCCTCTTTCAACAATAAATGTGGTTGAATTATCTTTTGTACGGGCTTCACCGGTTCTGCAAATAACGACAGCTACATCGCCACTTTTACCATGCGTGATCCATGATTTTGTTCCATTAATGATCCAGTCATTACCATCTTTTACAGCAGTTGTTTTCATATTACCAGCATCGCTGCCGGTATTGGCTTCTGTTAATCCCCAGGCACCAATAAACTCGGCAGTAGCCAGTTTGGGTAAATATTTTTTCTTTTGTTCTTCGTTACCAAAAGCCAAAATATGCCCGGTGCAAAGAGAATTGTGTGCAGCCAATGATAAACCAATGGAACCGCAAACTTTTGCAATTTCCTGTATGATGGCATTATATTCAAAATAACCCATTCCGCTACCACCATATTCTTCAGGTACAAAAACGCCCATCAAACCCAGTTTGCCCATTTCTTTAAAAATGTGTACCGGAAATTCCTGGCTTTCATCCCATTCCATTAAATGAGGCTTTATATGTTGTAATGCAAATTCTTTTGCAGTTTGTGCAACCTGTGTTGTAAGTTCTGTAGTAGCAAAATTCATAAATAACTATTGTTGAGGCTGCAATTTACAGAATTTAAAATACTAATGGTTGTTAGCGTGTCATTTGATGGTAAGATATGGAGCAACTTTACCGTAAATTTCTTCCGTTATGATCATGATCTTTTTTAGATCATCAACTGCTGAAAAATTACCATG
>JANNYY010000634.1:0-9259 GCA_031410355.1 Chitinophagaceae bacterium
TTCAGTATTTAAAAGACCGGCTAAATAATAGTTTATTTGGTTTCTGTTATTTACTGTAGTATTCAGTTAAATTTGAGCTGCTCAAATATAGTAATTTGAACGTGTATTTCTTAAACAACATTTTTTAGTTTCAGGTATGCAGGCAACGGGAACCTTATTGCAAACGGTGTTATGGCGTGGCTTGTATTATGTTACGGCCTTTATAATTAATATTGTTATTGCAAGGCATTTTCAGGCTTCGGTAAGCGGTACGGTTTATTATATCAGCAGTATGTATGCCCTTGGTGTGCTTTTATCCAGTTTGAGTTTAGAGTCGGGCATTATTTATTTTGCAGCAAAAAAGGAGATCCAGTCTGTAAAGCTCTTTAATTTTTCTATAATCTGGTCATTTGTTATTGGGCTGATTACTTTTTTTACCACCTGTTTCTTTGTTGAAAAATCTTACTTTGGAATTTCCTCAAACCTGCTCGTTCTTTCTGCAGTACTGTATATTAGCGGCAACCTGCTGATAACCTATTGCGCAGGTTTTTTTTATGCCTGCAATAATTTCAGGGTGCCCAATATTATAATTATTACAGGCACTCTTTTGCTGATTATCTTAATTCCGTATGGAGGTAAATCTGTTATTCCTGCCATTAACGATGAAAATTATTTTTATGTTTATTTTAGCTCATTTTTTGTACAGGGCGTATGCATGGCAGTAGCTGCCAGGATAAAATATATAAAAGCCGGGATACTTCAATTTTTATCTGTTGCAGAATTTAAATTATTATTCCGTTATTGCGCTCTGGCTTTTATGGGTAACATCATTTTTTTCCTGTTATACCGCATTGATTATTTTTTTGTAGAAAAATACTGCAATGCCGAACAGTTGGGAAATTACATACAGGTTTCAAAATTGGTACATCTGTTTTTTATACTGCCAACCATACTGGCCAGTGCAGTATTTCCCATTACAGCCGGCGGACAAAAAGAAGGCATCAATAAATTATTAACCCTCTTGTCCCGCTCAATTTTTTTTCTGTATATTTTTGCGTGCCTAATTTTAGTGTTAACCGGCAAATGGCTGTTCCCTTTTGTATTTGGAAAAAGTTTTACAGCCATGTACCAACCTTTTTTATGGTTGATACCGGGTATTTTATCACTCTCCGGCATATTTACACTCACTGCATATTTTGCCGGCAAAAACAGGATCAAAATCAACATTACCGGATCAGTTTATGCATTAGTTGTTATTTTGGGTGGCGATATTATATTTATTCCAAAGTATGGTATCAGTGCTGCGGCATTAATTAGCAGCCTGGGCTATATTGTTTACCAGGTTTATATTATTGCGGTTTTTAAAAAAGAATATCCGTGTTCCGTGGCAGATTTTTTTATCTTTAGATCATCTGACTGGAAGCAAATAAAACAGTCTATTTCAGTTTCACTTAAAAAAAGTAATGAAAGTTAGCAGCAACGATTTGTATGTAAACGGGGAATATTTTAAAAATAATCCCGACTGGGATATTGCTGATGCAAAATGGAAAGTTGACGTAATTTTTAACCTCCTTAAAAAAAATAATATTGCCCCCAAAGCGGTAATAGAAGTTGGCTGTGGCGCCGGCGAAAACCTGGTTGAACTGTTGAAAAGAGATGGCAGTATTGAAAAATTAAGCGGTTATGATATTTCGCCGCAGGCGCTGGCTTTAGCCAATAAAAGATCTTCAGATAAAATTAATTTTTATAATGAAGATCTTACAACAAAAGAAAATGTAACTGCTGACCTGGTGCTGGTAATTGATGTAGTGGAGCATGTAGATGATTACTACGGCTTTTTGAGAAAACTAAAATCAAAAAGCAAATATTTTGTTTTTCATATTCCGTTGGATCTTAGCTGCAGAACGGTAATGAAACCCCATGTAATGCTGCAGCAGCGGCAGTCAGTAGGGCATATACATTATTATACCAAAGAGATGGTGCAATGGGCATTGAAGGATACAGGGTACGAAGTTATTGACTGGGTTTATACCAAACCGGTGGTTGATGTTGAACCGGCTGGTTCAATAAAAAGATCTATAAAAAAAATATTACGCAATTTTTCATTTGCAATGAATCAAGACTGGAGTGTAAAGAAATGGGGTGGTTATTCAATAATGGTTTTGGCTAAATAATTATTTTTTTGAAAAATGTTTTGTGGTTAGTAAGTTGGTATCCTGACAGGCAGGATAAATTTGACGGAGATTTTATTCAGCGTCACGCCAGGGCGGTTTCTATATTTTGTAAAGTGCATGTCATCTATGTTAAGAAGGATGAGCACCTTGCAGCCAATACAATTTCTACAGAAAATCATTTGGCAGGTAATTTAACCGAGCAGATCATTTATTACAATTCTGTAAAAACAGGCATAAAACTTTTTGATAAATTTTTGTCGCAGAGAAGCTATAAAAAATATTTTTGTAGCGCCATTAAGCATTACATGCAGGCATCGGGCAAACCTCAGCTTGTACATGTACATGTGGCCATGAAAGCTGGCGTGGCTGCATTGTGGATGAAAAATAAATGGAATATTCCATATATTGTTTCTGAACACTGGACCGCTTATTTAAAAGATGCAGGTGAGCGCATAGATCAGTATCCTCTGGTTTTTAGAAAATTGTTAAAACGGGTGCTGGAGCAGGCTTCTGCATTAACCGTGGTTTCCAAACATTTAGGCAGATCCATTCAGATTTATTTTCCTGGAATTAAATACAGTATAATTCCAAATGTTGTAGATACAAATATTTTTTATCCGCTCCACATTCAGCCTGCTGAAACTGCCAGGCTTATTCATATCTCCAATATGAATTACCAAAAGAATACAGAGGCGATTTTAGAGGCATTATATCAAATTAAAAATACTACATCTTTTACAATGCATTTGTATGGGCCAATAAACGCTCACCTACAGGAATTAATTTCAAAATATAATTTGCAATCTTATGTATTTGTAATGGGAGAGGTGTCCCAAACTGAAATTGCAAAAGCCGTTCAGCAGTCTAATGCACTTATTTTATACTCAAGGTTTGAAACCTTTGGTTGTGTATTGATAGAAGCCAATGCCTGCGGGGTTCCGGTTATTGTAAGCAATTTAAAAGTGTTTCATGAAATTATAGAAGAAGACGTTAACGGTTTTTTTGTTGAGGGAGAAAACCCGGCTGCATTAGCTGAAAAATTAAAAGAATTTATTTTACAAAAGTATACCTTTGACAAAGCCGCAATTGCTGCATCTGCTGCCGAAAAATATAATTTTAAACGGGTAGGGCAGCAATTTCTGGATCTGTATAAAAAAATAAATAATTAAAACAAAATCAAATGAGCGAAGTTAAACTTACAAGAGGCGAAATACAAACTGTAAAAGGAATAATGAAATTTGAATTATATGATGATGATGCCCCGATTGCAGTTGCAAACTTTAAAAAACTTGTTGGCGAAGGTTTTTATGACGGCCTTACCTTTCACCGGGTAATACCCGATTTTATGATACAGGGCGGATGCCCCAATGGCACAGGTGCCGGTGGCCCCGGCTACACCATTAACTGTGAATTAAAAGGCACAAAACAGTTTCATGACCGTGGCGTTATGTCAATGGCGCACCGGGGATTGAATACCGGGGGCTCCCAGTTTTTTATCTGCCACAGCAGGGCAAATACCCAACACCTGGATGGGGTGCATACCTGTTTTGGAAAAATAATTGAGGGCCTGGATGTGATTGATGAGATCAGGGGAGGGGATGTAATGGAAAAAGTAGTATTAAGCTAAATAATTTGTATTGTTTTAAAGCCCTGGTAAGTAAATTTAAGTTTATATGCCGGGGCTTTTAAGTTTCCAAATGTTTATACACGAACAAGAGCGTGTTGCTTTAAACAGCCCCCTGGAATAAACGGTTTAAAAAACATCCGGATTTTACTATGAATAATAATGTGGCAGTTTGACGGGGTATTTTAAAAGAGAAAATTCTATCTCGTTAAAAACGGTGCTGTGGGCTGGATCTTTGCCTGTGTAAACCTGCATTCAGGTAAAAAATCCTTAAGAAAATATGTTCTCTGCCTCTGCAACCTGTATTGTAGAAAAATATTTTATGGTTAGAAAAAATTCTACATAAAATATACAGGCTTGCTACAATTTTTCAATAAGTGAATCTGCATCTTTGCAGTGTTAAAAAATCCAATCCCATTGAAAATACCCCTTTACCTATGATCACTGCATATTCAAGCATGAGACGACTATGAAAAGCCTTCAGTATTGAAGGTTTTTTTATTAGGCAGATTATTATTCAGCAAGGGTGCATTAATAAATGTCGCAAGGGCTGCCAACCTGTGAAAAATTCATTCAACTTATAAATTCATTTACGAAGATTGCAACCCTTTAAGCGCTGCGGCAATTATAAACGCATCCTTCAGCAATTACCTGTTTAAATCTTCCTATTTTAGCTGTATGAAAGCGGCAACCATTCATGAACTGAAATCGGAATTAACAAATATACCAACGGAGCAATTAATAGACTTATGTGTGCGGCTGGCAAAGTTTAAAAAGGAAAACAAGGAACTGCTTACTTATTTGTTGTTTGAGGCATTTGATGAACAGGCATATATTGAGAATATTAAAATGCAGGTGCAGCAACAGTTTGAAGAGATCAATACGTCAAGTGTTTATTTTGTAAAGAAAAGTTTAAGAAAGATACTACGCCTGCTTAATAAATATATCCGCTACACCGGTAATGCCGAAACTGAAGTAAAATTGTTATTGTATTTCTGTGCCACACTCAAAAATTCGGGCCTGCCCATTCAAAAAAATGCAGTAATTAAAAACATGTATCAAAATCAGCTTAAAAAAATTACAAAAGCTATTGCCGGTATGCATGAAGACCTGCAGTATGAATATGTAAAGGAACTGGAGCAATTTTCCTGAGCGCAGCCGAAGGATTAGCCGGCTGAAAAACTGTTGAACTTTTTTATATAATAGTCGGTATAAAATCGTACATTCAAAATAAAAATTATGCCCAGATCAAAGACGAGAAAACACCATCATGATTACCGTCCGCCCGCTAACGCGGTAAAATCAAAAAAAAATAAAAGTGCAGTCACGATTGGCATTGTTTTTTTTGCTATACTCGGTATTGGTATTGCATATTTTGCTGCAGGGTCAGCACCGCTTTGGCCGCTGTGGTTGCTTGCCGGGGCAGTTATTGGTTCAATAGGCGGCTATTATTTCGGCCTCCAGATTGAAAAAGCGTATTCAAAAAAATAAAATTTAAGATATACCTTTTTTTTGCCTGTAAAGCCCGTTACTAACATCCGGCTAATCATTTGTGTGGAAAGGATTATACAAAGTGCGCTTGCATTTTGACGAACTATGTATTATTTTGGCCTTCATTCTTTTTCACTTCACCAAAAACTAAACTTATGAACATTAAAAAATTGCTAATGGGCGGTATCGCCGGCGGTATTGTTTTCTTTCTTTTGGGCTGGCTTATTTATGGTAAATTATTAATGGGCTTTATGACTGATCATCCTGGACTTGCAGGCAATGTAGGCAGGGCAGAGCCTGAATTTTTGTACCTCATTATTGGTAACCTGGCCATGGGTTTTTTATTTGCTTACATTTTTGTAAAATCAGGTGTTACCAGCGTGGCCAGTGGATTGGTAACAGGGGGTATTTTGGGATTATTAATGGGCATTGGTGTTGATAGTACTATGTATGCCACAACAACCGTAATCAGCAAAACTGCTATGGCAGCAGATGTTGCAGGGCTTACTGTAATGACAGCCATCGGAGGTGCTATTATAGCAGCGGTTATTGGCATGGGCACTAAAACGTCCGCCTGATCTGCATATCCTTCATCGCAGGTAACAATAAAGGATGTATAATGAGAATAACCTGCGATGAAGGTTATTTTTTTATTTTGTTAAAAAAGGAATAACAAAAAATTTTATTAGTTACTCTTAATAACTAAGCATACATTTGCATTGTACATTAACGCTGTGAGCACACAGTTCAGATAGATTCAATTTTTACAAAGTTTTTCCCTCCGTAACAGTTTTCTCGTCTTTAGTTTGCTTTCTCTTTATTGCACAGGTATTTTATTTATTTTATATTAATTTTTAAGTTTTATGAACATTTATGTTTCAAATTTGAGCTTTAACACCAGCGATGCTGAGTTAAGCGAATTATTCTCAGCTTTTGGCGAAGTTTCTTCTGCTAAAGTTATTACTGACAGGGAAACCGGAAGATCACGTGGTTTTGGTTTTGTTGAAATGCCTTCTGAAGATGAAGGAAAAGACGCTATGTTAGGTCTTAACAACAAAGAAGTGGAAGGACGTGCAATGTCTGTTTCTGTAGCTAAAGAAAGAGAAGAAAGAAGTAGCAATGGCGGCGGAAGCCGTGGTGGTTACGGTAACAACCGCAATAGCGGCGGTGGTGGCGGAAGATGGTAATTTTTAAATAACTAACTTTCCATACAGAGCTCAGTAATGAGCTCTTTTTTTATGCCCAAAACATATCAGTATCTTTACTTTTTAAACATTAGGGTCATTTAAAATAATTAAGAAGCAGTAAGAAATTCTACATTTGCAAAGTTCAAATGAATACTTATTAAATGGCATCAAAACGCAACGCCGCTGTCGGGTTTATCTTCATCACACTTTTAATTGATGTAATTGGTTTCGGGATCATCATCCCGGTAATGCCAACTTTAATTTCGGGGTTAAAGCATGTTGATATCAGTACAGCATCCAGGTATGGCAGCCTGCTTATGTTTGCCTATGCCATTGTGCAGTTTTTCTTTGCGCCCATTTTGGGAAACCTCAGCGATAAATATGGCCGCCGCCCGGTTCTGTTATTTTCTTTATTTGCTTTTGGAATTGACTATTTATTCCTGGCACTGGCACCAACTTATGGGTGGTTGTTTGTGGGCAGAGTAATTGCAGGCATTGCAGGAGCCAGCATGACAACCGGCGCAGCCTACATTGCAGATGTGAGCACAGCAGAAAACCGTGCAAAGAATTTTGGAATGATTGGCGCAGCATTTGGGCTCGGTTTTATCATCGGCCCAATGATCGGCGGATTATTGGGAGGCCTGGGCCCACGCATTCCTTTTTATGCAGCAGCGGCGCTGGCTTTATTGAATTGTGTTTACGGGTATTTTGTTTTGCCTGAATCTTTGAGCAGGGAAAACCGCCGCGAATTTGACTGGAAACGTGCCAATCCTGTAGGTTCACTATTACATTTAAAAAAATATCCCGCCATAGGCGGATTAGCCATATCTATATTTTTGATTTATGTTGCTGCGCATGCTATCATGAGTAACTGGAGTTATTTTACCATGTATCGTTTTAACTGGAACGAAAAAATGGTGGGCATTTCCCTGGCGGTTGTGGGTGTGCTGGTTGCCACTGTACAGGGAGGTTTAACAAGAGTTATAAACCCGGTTTTAGGAAATGAAAAGTCTTTATATTTTGGTTTAACGTTTTATGCAATCGGCATGCTTTTATTTGGCATAGCCACACAAAGCTGGATGATGTTTGTGTTTTTAATTCCTTATTGTTTGGGAGGCATTGCCCAGCCTGCATTACAGGCTGTTATGGCCGGGCACGTGCCGGCCAATGTGCAGGGCGAACTGCAGGGTACAATTACCAGCTTGATGAGTCTTGCGGCAATTATAGGCCCTTTGTTAATGAACAATTTATTCTTTTACTTTACACATAGCAAAGCGCCGGTGCATTTACCGGGGGCACCATTTTTATTAGCTTCTGTGTTAATGGCAGTCAGTGCATTTATTGCTTACCGAACTTTACATCCAGATAAAAAGCAAAGCGCTATATGATCACCGGAATTAATGATTTTAAAAATGTTTTTTTTATTGGCGTAGCCGGTGTTGGTATGAGTGCCATTGCACAATACCTGGCAGGCATTGAAAAAAAAGTAAGTGGCAGCGACAGGTATTTTAAGGAGGGAGAATTAAATGAAACAAAAGAAAAACTGGAAGCCGAAGGCATAGCATGTTTTTTACAAAACGGAGATGGCATCAATGATGAAACTGACCTTGTTGTAGTTTCAACAGCTATTGAAGATACCGTGTTTGAAGTACAGAAAGCAAAGCAACTGAATATCCCCATCATTAAAAGATCTGAATTGCTGGCACTCATTGCAAAAAGTAAAAGAACTATTGCGGTAGGCGGTACATCTGGCAAAAGTACCACCAGTGCCATGTTATTTGATATTCTTGACAAAGGCGGACTGGACCCAAGCATCATCAGCGGGGCAGGATTGGTAAGCATTATTAAAGATGGAAAAATTGGTAACGCAAAAGTTGGCAAAGGTGAGTGGCTTGTTATTGAAGCAGACGAAAGCGATGGAAGTATTGTTCATTATCATCCCGAAATTGGTTTGTTATTGAATGTAGATAAAGATCACCAGGAGATTGATGAACTGATGAGCATCTTCACCATATTTAAAAACAACAGTCAAAAATTCATCGTCAATCAATCCAATGCATTGGCAAAACAATTATCGCAAAATATAAAAAGTGATTTTGGGGTTGATGAAAACTCCAAAGCGGGCTATATCGCAAAGGATTTTATCCAGGAAGGATTCTGCATTCAATTCACCATTCACCACTCACCACTCAGCCCTTACGATTCCCAACTCCCGCCTCACGATTCACGATTCACGTTAAACTCCATCGGTAAACACAACATGGAAAACGCCCTGGCTGCTGTTGCAGTAGCAAATCAAATAGGCGTTGATCTGGAAACCTGTTCATCATCCCTAAAAAACTACGAGGGTATTTACCGCCGCAACCAGGTGTTGGGTAATAAAAATGGTGTTTGGGTAATAGATGATTATGCACATAACCCGGTTAAATGCGCTGCGGCTATTATGGCCTGTCAGCCGGTGGCAAATAAAGTAGTGGCCTGGTTTCAGCCGCATGGCTATGGCCCCACCCGTTTTTTAATGGCTGATTTTGTAAAAGAGATCGCTGCTGCTTTAAGGCCACAGGATGAAATTTGGATGAGTGAAATTTTTTATGCCGGCGGTACGGCTGTAAAAGATATTTCGGCCAATGATTTGATCAGCGATATTAAAGCACTGGGTAAAAATGCATTCTTTGTTGAGGACCGCAATCAATTTTTAGAAACAGCCAGGCGGCATCTTTCTGGTAATTCTGTATTACTTTTAATGGGTGCAAGAGACCCGGGTCTGGAGGCATTTAGCAGATCAGTATTTGATTCATTATAAA
>JANNYY010000635.1:0-2141 GCA_031410355.1 Chitinophagaceae bacterium
ATACCTTCTCCGCCTTCCCTGCTGTCTTCCAGTTGTTTTAAAATTTCGTTGGCCCGGTCAATAAGCAATGTCGGCATACCTGCCATACGTGCCACATGAATACCAAAACTATGTATGCTGCCGCCTGCTGCAAGTTTGCGCAGAAAAATTATTTTATTGCCAACTTCTTTATTGGTTACATGAAAGTTTTTTATGCCTGCAAGTTTATTCTCCAGTTCATTCAACTCGTGGTAGTGCGTGGCAAATAATGTTTTGGGCTGATGAACAGAGTTGTGCAAAAATTCTGCAATGCTCCAGGCAATGCTGATGCCATCATAGGTTGATGTGCCGCGGCCAATTTCATCCAGTAAAATTAAACTGCGTTTGGTAAGGTTGTTGATGATGCTGGCGGTTTCATTCATCTCTACCATAAAAGTACTTTCGCCGCCGCTTAAATTATCGCTGGCGCCAACCCTTGTAAATATTTTATCTGTGAGTGGAATTTTTGCATCGCTTGCCGGCACAAAACTTCCCATGTGAGCCATCAATGTTATCAGTGCTGTTTGGCGGAGTATGGCACTTTTACCGCTCATGTTAGGCCCTGTTAAAATAATGATCTGTTGCGTTGATGGGTCTAAAAAAATATCATTGGAAATATAACTTTCTCCTGCAGGTAAATTCCGTTCAATCACAGGATGGCGGCTGTCTTTAATATCCAGTATAAAATCATCCTGCAGCACCGGTTTTTTATATTTGAATTGCAGGGCATTGTTGGCAAAGCAGCACAAACAATCCAGCACCGCCATCACATGCCCGTTAACCTGCATGGGTGCAATATAATCCTGCAGCTCATTCAATAATTCTTCAAAGAGCAGCATTTCAATAGCAAGAATTTTATCTTCTGCACCAACAATTTTTTCTTCGTATTCTTTTAATTCAGGTGTGATATATCTTTCAGCATTTACCAGTGTTTGTTTGCGTATCCAGGTTTCGGGCACTTTTGTTTTGTGTACATGTGTAACTTCCAGGTAATACCCAAAAACATTATTAAAACTTATTTTTAAAGATGATATACCCGTTGCCATTGCTTCCCGCTGCTGAATTTCAACTAAATAATCTTTACCGCCGCTGGCTATCTTACGCAAACTATCAAGCTCATCATTTATACCTGCAGCAATTACATTTCCTTTTGATGCAGCTACCGGTGGATTTTCATTCAGCTCTTTTAAAATCTTATCTAAAATATATTTACAGGGATTGAGCGAATCACCCAATCTTTTTAAATATTCATTGGATGATGCTTCGCAGATCTTTTTTATAAGATCAGTTTGCTGCAGGCCTTTGGCAATTTGTAAAACCTCTCTTGGGTTTACTTTTTTAAGCGGCACTTTACTCACCAGCCTTTCTACATCGCCTGCCTGCCTGATAGCCTGTGATAATTTATTACGCAGATCAACTTCCTTTATTAAAAATTCAACTGTATTAAGCCGCTCATTAATTTTTACAATATTGTTCAATGGCAGCACCATCCAGCGTTTTAGCAGCCTTGCGCCCATGGCAGAAACTGTGTTATCCAAAACTTTTAATAAAGTATTGCTGCCATCGGTACCGCCAAATAATTCGAGGTTGCGGATGGTAAACCTGTCCATCCATAAATGATCTTCCCGGTCTATTCTTTGTATAGAAGTGATGTGGCCAAGGTTGGGATGCTCTGTATCTTTTAAATAATGAAGTATGGCCCCTGCAGCAATAATCCCCAACTGCTGCCCTTCAATACCAAAACCTTTTAAACTATGTGTACCAAAATGCTTTAATAAACTTTCAGTTGAGTATGCCTCCGCAAAGATCCATTCATCTAATGTGTAGGTAAAAAATTTAGTACCAAAAGTTTCCTTAAAATATTTTTGCCGGCTGCGCTGAAAAATAACTTCGGCAGGTTTTAAACTCTGCAATAATTTATCGGCATATTCTTTATCGCCTTCGGCCACAAAAAATTCGCCGGTGCTGATGTCTAAAAATGCAATACCAATTTTATCTTCCTGGAAATGCAATGCAGCTAAAAAGTTATTGCTGTTATGTTCCAGTAATTTATCGCTGGTGGCAACACCAGGTGTTACTAATTCTGTAACGCCACGTTTTACAATGCCTTTGGCCTGTTTGGG
>JANNYY010000636.1:0-3752 GCA_031410355.1 Chitinophagaceae bacterium
ATATAGGAATATACCGGCATACAGTACATACCTCGGGGAAAAAATGCACCCCGATTTTGATTTTGCAGTGCAATGTAATATCCTGTATTTTGTGCTTGATAAAAAACTACCCCTTGTACACCAGGACAGCGCAACCATTCACCTGCTGGCTGAAATGGTAAAGAACCGGGAATACATGAAAACACCGGTTTATATCTCACCATGCTATGTAAAACCGGCAATACTCATCTATCATGTTACCAGGCTGATGAGTGCATTTAATATTGCGGAACTGCAGCCATACAAAGACCAATTAATAGCAGATGCAAATCATTTGCTTTACACAAGAGACAATATTATGGAGCAGATCATTTTACGAACTTCCTTATTGTACTTAGGTGCAGCGGTGCCGCCACTTGCAATAACCAGCACAGCAGCGTTTGAAAAAACAGATCAAAAGGAATTTGTTTTTTTTCAGGCCAGGGCAGCATTTGCACAACCCACACCCGTTAAGCAGGTATTTCTTCACTGGGATTACCTTATTTATTATTTTTATTGCAGCACGTATAATAAAACTTTATTGCTGGAGTACCTGTTGCTAAAAAACAATGAAGGAAATAAGAAATAAAAAAATAAGTTTACGATTTAAAAAGTAGTTTAGCAGCAATCAATACAGCAGTTTTGAATAAAAATAAATATCAACATATAACCGACACTGAACTGCTGAACAGGTTTTATGCCGGGCATGACAATGAATGGCTGGGCATTTTACTGGAGCGTTACACCATGTTGCTGCTGGGCGTTAGCATGAAATACCTGAAAAATGAAGAAGAAGCCAAAGATGCCGTGCAACAGGTTTTTTTAAAAGTCATTAATGAGCTTCATAAATATAAAGTGGAGTATTTTAAAAGCTGGATCTACATGATCGCAAAAAACCATTGCCTGATGAAGTTGCGGGATAAGGGCAGATTTAATGCAGAAATAAATGACAGGGCATTATCTGAAGCAGTTGAACCTGAAACCACAAACAACTTTATTGAAAAAGATAAAACACTCGATAATCTGGCAGGGGCGCTGCTGCAACTGAATAAAGAGCAGCAACAATGTGTAACTTTGTTTTATTTAGAGAAAAAAAGTTACCAGGAAATTGCACAGCAAAGCAGTTTCAGCATTATGCAGGTTAAGAGCCATATTCAAAACGGCAAACGGAATTTAAAAATAATTATGGACAGGATGAGCGGGGGAAATGAGTCGTGAGTCGTGAGTGGTGAGTAGGAACCAACAAACGACGATCAACGAATAACAATCAACGAACAACGAACAACGATCAACGAACAACTTACAAATGAGCGATGATTTAAAAGACATATTATCTAACTTAAATAAAGATATTGAGCAGGAAAAACTGCTTGATTATCTGAATAAAAAACTGAGTGCTGCAGAAGCTCATGAAGTGGAAAAACAGATGGCCGATGATGAATTTATGAATGATGCCGTGGAAGGACTGGAGCATTTTAAAAATAAGCAAAACCTTTCGCTGCTGGTTGATCAACTGAACAGTGACCTGAAAAAACATACTGCAAAAAAGAAAAAGCAAAAAGAAAAACGTAAACTTAAAGATCAGCCCTGGCTTTATATAACCATCCTCATCATTCTTTTATTGATAATCATCGGGTTTGTGTTAATAAAAAAACACCTGGACTAACCGGGGTACAAATGGTGCACTGTACCAAAAGCCCGCCCGCTTTTTCAAAAGCGCTGTCAAATTTTGTAATGGATAAATTTACAAAGCAAACCTTTAGCTACAGCTATTTGTGGCATGATTCTTAGTGAAGAATTATGGATACTTCTCATAACTTATTTAAGGTGCCGGTTATAATGATAAATTTTAAAGAGTTACCTTTTTATATACATTTTACTGTAAAATTATTCATGGTTTTACTGTTAGGCCTATTGATAATTTATGCTAAAAATATTGTTGTTCCGCTTGCATTTTCTATCCTGTTATCCATCTTATTATTGCCGGTAAGCAATTTTTTGGTTCAAAAATTAAGGTTCCCTAAAATACCCGCTAACCTTATCGTAGTTTTATTTGCATTGGCATTCATCGCCTTTATAGTTTATATCTTTTCGCACCAGGTGGCCCGGTTTCTTAATGATGTGCCATCAATAAAACAGCACCTCGAGAGCCACTACGAAACGCTGCAATACTGGATACAACAAAAATTCCACTTCAGCACAAGTGAGCAGCAACAGATGATTCAAAAAGCAACGGGTAATGTAAAGTCAACCGGAACAGCCTTTTTGGGGCAAACATTTTTTACCATTACCCAAACCCTTTTTTATGTTATTATGGTAGCCATTTATACTTTTCTCATACTGGTTTACCGGCAACTGATCAGGAGATTTTTAGTAGCTGTATTTAATAATGTACAGGAACGGCAGGTAAGTGAAGTACTGAGTGAATCAAAAATTATTGTTCAAAAATACATGGTGGGGCTTATTACCGAAATGGGCATTATTGCCATTTTAAACTCTGCGGTATTATTGATCATCGGGGTAAAATATGCCATTTTCCTGGGCGTATTTTCAGCCGTTTTAAATATCATACCCTACCTGGGAATAATTATGGGCCTGATATTTACTTCATTGGTAACACTTACTACTTCTCCCCATCTTAGCGATATTTTGTGGATCTTTATCAGTTTTGAAACGATACATTTCCTGGATGCCAATGTATTAATGCCAAGAATTGTAGGTTCCAAAGTAAAAATAAATGCCCTCATCACCATACTGGGAGTGGTTATAGGCGGCACCATGCTGGGGCTTCCAGGCATATTCCTCGCTTTACCTACCATTGCCATTCTTAAAATCATCTTCGACAGGATTGATACCCTTAAACCCTGGGGGGATTTGTTTGGCGATGAGCAGCAAGCGCAGGGGCAGGGGCGTATTTATAAAAAAATCGCTAAAATAAATTTAGTTTCAAAAAAGAAAAAAATCGCTGTAAGCACAAAACCCAAAGTATAAGAAATGTTATTGAACTACAAATCTTAATGTCCGGGTATTTCCTTCCACAGTTTTAGCATAAAGCATGTATGTGCCTGCGGCAGCACTTTTTAAATATACTGGTATAGTATTAAAACCTGGAGCCAGTTTCACTATTTGTTCCTGCAAAATTCTTCCCTGCATATCAGCAATAAAAAATTGCACCGGTATGGCGTTGGCGGTATGCATGTTAACATTTAAACAACCACGAATAATGGGATTTGGGTTAACGGGCAAAAGTTCAATTCCTTTCCAATCATTTTTTAAAAAGATAATGTTGCTGTATGAAATTTTTCCATTCGCATCAATCATTTTTATACGGTAATAATTTACGCCGCTTGTGGGTTGGTAATCTGTATAACTAAAAGGTTGCTGGCAACGCAAAGCAGTTGCATATTCAGAAAAAACAGAATTATAATTTACTGCATCGGTGCTGCGTTGCACAACTATGGTCACAGCAGGCGTACTGTTGCAGGTAAGTTTCCAGTTAAGTAAATGATTACCGTTTTGTTTTATGCCGTTAAAGTAATTAACTGATACTGCATTATCAGAAGCAAGAATGGCTCCTATTTTTGCCAACACCAGCGGGGCTTCAATATTATTACCCAATGTGCTTATGGTTGTTGAAACCTGGTAAGATCCGGATGGAACTAAACCTGTTTGAATAACATTCCAAACACCGGTGTACTGGCCCAGTTCTAAATTTGAGGTATAGTTAAATCCCG
>JANNYY010000637.1:0-4496 GCA_031410355.1 Chitinophagaceae bacterium
CCAGGCAACTGGTTATCATCCGCAACCAACTCTTACAAAAAGATGAGATCATCAACAACGTGACTTTTGTGGGTGAGATCATTGAAGTAAGCAGTGCCGATGCCTTAAAAAAACTCTGCTTCGATCTTAAAAATAAACTGCACGATCATGTAGCTGTACTTTGTGCCAATATTGACGGTAAGCCTTTTGTTGCCATTGGCATTTCTGATACGGTTGTAGTTGCTAAAAATTTAGATGCCGGGAAAATAATTAAAGAACATGTTGCCCCATTAATAAAAGGCGGCGGCGGCGGACAAAAAAACCTCGCAACTGCGGGCGGGCAGGATGTGAGTAATTTGAGGGAGGTGATTGAGAAGGTAAAATCATTATTGTAAAATGAGTAAATTTGATAAACTACTATTAAAACTTTTATCAGGAAACGCTGATAATAATTTTGATTTTAAGGATTTAATTTCTCTATTAAATAAATTTGGTTTTATGCTCAGGATAAAAGGAAGCCATCATATTTTTTATAAAGAAGGTATTGATGAAATTTTAAATTTACAGGCGCAAAATGGTAAAGCCAAACCATATCAGGTTAAACAGGAAAGGGAAGTTTTAATAAATATAAATTAGCTGACTACAATGAAGACTAAATTTGAAATTATCATTTACTGGAGCAAGGATGATAATTGCTATATAGCAGAAGTTCCTGAATTAGCCGGATGTAAGGCTGATGGCGACTCTTATGCTGCCGCATTACAAAATGCCGAGATAATTATTGCTGAATGGATTGAAACGGCAAAATCTCTTGGCCGCACTATTCCTGAACCCAAGGGCAAATTGATGTATGCCTGACGAAACACATTTTTTGATGGTTAAAAAAGAAGCAGTAAAACAAATCGGTTCGGTAGTTTTTTTAGTTTACATTAACTACATCCAACTGAAATATTAAAAGTAAGTTTTAACAGCAAATTCAAATTGATCAATAAATATTTTTTTAAATGCAGTAATGTTGCTTTGCTCATAAAATATCAGCATTGCTTTTTTGTACTCAATTGAATCTACAGTTCTAAAAGAAATGGGGCAGTATTTATTACTTATCAATATGGCATTGCTTATTATACGTGCTGTTCTTTTATTACCATCTGCAAAAGCCTGTATGTAAGAGAGTAATAATAATACAAGCAATGCTTTTGCAAATACATGCTCCTGCTTATTTATTAATACACACATATCTTCCAATGCTTCCTTAATCTGAAACTCGTTATCAAGCGGCATATAATTGGTGCCCGATATACCCACCCGCCGTTTTCTTATATTTCTGTTCACATCCAGTTCCTTTATTAAAATACTGTGTATATCCTCAATGCCGGCAACGGTTAGCGGTGTAACATAGTCCGGGTTTTCAATAATAAAATCCAGTGCGTCTTTGTGGTTAAGGAGCATACTGGCTTCTTCTTTTGTTTTGCCACTGGCGGTATGTTTTTCTTTAAGCAAATACTCAGTTTCTAAAAGCGAATAAGTATTGCCTTCAATTTGTGAAGATTTCCAGCTAAGGTCAATTGCCAAACGGTCTAATTCTTTTTTATATTCCGAAAGGGTAAGTTTATCTGTATTGCTTACATATAATTGTTGCAGTTGGTTCAGGTGCTGTAATTCGGCTTTAGTAAAAAGCGTTGCATTGTGTAAAACATCTTTAATTAAAGAATGATCAAAACCGGCTTTTATTTCCCGTTCGTCAATTTCTTTTGTAAAGTAATGTTGCATATCAACAGGCTGCAATAATGCATATATATTGTTTAACTGATACCGGGTACCTTTTCCCTGGCCCAATGCCAGTACCAGGTTTTCGGCAATTAATTTTTGCAGCATCCTTTTTACTGTGGCATATCCTATTACCATCCCCAGCCCATCATGAATTTGCTTGGATGAACTGCCGGAATTGGCTTTTAAAAACTGCAGTATTGCATTATTTGCGTCGTTGGTATTATGAGCCATATTTATTTGTAAATCATAAATATAGTAAATGTGGCTCAAAAATTGGCATAAATGAGCCTTATTTACATAATTTTTGAGCCATAAATAATTTAACCCATTTGTGGCTCAATACTGATTTATTTGTAGCTCAAAAATAGTGAAGGTTGGCTTGAAATATTTCGAGGAAGGTTGGGCTTTTTATATTAGGTAAAAGTAAAAGCTATTTATAGCTGTAATAAAAATCAACCTATCATTTTTTGGACACCCTAAATTAAAAGAATTATAGTTTTGTATTCATTCCAATTAAGCCATGCACATCATCTTCCAAACACCCCGCCTCATCCTTCGCCAATTTACAGAAGCCGATGCACCATTAATTTTAGCACTCAACTGCGATCCCGAAATTGTGAAATATGTTCATGAGCCAACATTAAAAACCAAAGAGCAGGCACAAAAAATATTGCTGGATATCATCTTACCCCAATATAAAAACAACCTTGGCCGCTGGGCTATGCATACAAAAGACAGTATGGATTTTATTGGCTGGTGCGGTTTAAAGTACCGGCCGGAACTGGATGAAATTGATTTGGGCTACCGGCTTATGCAAAACGCATGGGGTAAAGGTTATGCAACAGAAGCTGCGCAACATAGTTTAAACTTTGGTTTCAATAACTTAAATCTTAAACTCATCACCGGAAGGGCACATATCGAAAACCTGGCTTCCATAAAAGTGCTGGAAAAAATAGGTATGGATTTTATTAGCGAAGGGATTGTAGATGATTGCCCGGTTAGAACTTACACAAAGTCAAACTCCTCATTCGTGTAATTCGTGTAATTCTCCAAATTCGTGTTTAAAAAATGTTAAAGCCAAAAATATATCTGCGAAAAGTTTCGTAATTAAAAAAAAGTACTTAGTTTTGTCCTACTAAACATTTCGTACATAAAATATCAAGTCATGAAAAAAATTGTTTTTACTGCTGCCCTTATTTGTTTTGCAGCATTTACTACAACCAGTACAGCCCAGGATGAAAAAGGCCAAAAGGGAGATAAAGGCGATAAAGGAAAAAAAGAAAGCCAGGAAATCATTATTCGTAAAAAAGGCGAAAAGGACATTAAGGTTACTGTTGAAATTAAAGGCGATGTGGTTACCATTAATGGAAAACCTTTATCAGAATTTAAAGATGATGAGATCACCATTAATAAAAGAAACATCATCATCAGGGATGGAAAAGGCAACACGAGGTTCAAGATGGCACCGGGCGATTTTGAGGGGTTCTCTTTGTTTAATGATAATGATGAATCAGGTGCTTTTTTAGGTGTAACAACCAGCTTACATAACGACGGGTCAAAAGACACAAAGCCACAAGGCGCCGAAGTAACCAATGTAACCAAAGGCAGCGCTGCCGACAAAGCCGGACTTAAAAACGGCGATGTAATTACAAAGATCAACGATAAAAAAGTTGATGACCCTGAGTCATTATCTGATGCAGTAACGGCTTTTAAACCTAAAGATGAAGTAACCGTTTATTACACCCGTGAAGGCAAGGCTGGTTCTGCAAAAGCAATTTTAGGAGAGCATAAAGAATCCAGGTCAATGGCCTATTCTTTTAGTGGCCCCGATGGCATGACAAGATCATTTAGCATTCCACGTGTGCAGGGGGTTCCGGGAGTTGATATGGGCGATATGTCTCCAAGAGTATGGACTCCGGGCGTAGGTGATGACTTTGAATTTTTAAACGACAGCTACCTGCGCAGGCAAAAACTTGGTCTTAAAATTCAGGATACAGAAACAGGTAACGGGGTAAAAGTTTTAGATGTTGATAAAGATTCTCCTGCCGAAAAAGCCGGGCTTAAAAAAGATGATATTGTTACAGAAATTGGGGGCAAAAAAGTTATTAATACAGATGAAGCACGTGAGCAGTTGCATGATAACATGGAAAAATCTGCCTACAATATTAAGGCAAGCCGCAATGGCAGCATTATGAGTTTTGATATTAAAATTCCTAAAAAACTAAAGACAGCTAATTTATAAGCCATGAATAAGCAGGTAAAGCGTTCCGGAAATTTCCGGAACGCTTTTTATTTAAGGGAATTATGTTTTGCTTTTTGGCTAAGAGCACTAAGGAGGAAAAGAGGAAAAAGAGGACTACATTCATTACTGTATTTTCTCCTTCAGCCTTTTTTCTCCTTTATCCTCTTAGCCAAAACCTCGCCTTCTTCAACCCTTTTTCTCCTTTGTCCTATTAACCAAAACCTTGGCTTACTCTGCTCTTTTTCTGCTTTGTCCTCTTAGCTTAAATTTCTCCTTGCAGCTTTTTGCCCATTGTAAACTACCTTTGCCGCTGTGAAACAAAACGATAAATACCAGGTAGTAATTGGCCTGGAAGTACATACCCAACTGCTTACCCAAAGCAAATTATTCTGTGGCGACAGCGCTGCATTTGGCGCTGATCCCAACACGCATATCAGTCCTATAACATTAGCTCACCCGGGCACATTGCCCAAAATGAACCGCAAAGCCATTGAGTATGCGATTA
>JANNYY010000638.1:0-1917 GCA_031410355.1 Chitinophagaceae bacterium
ATTTGCTGAACTGGAGACCGTAGGCCTAAATTATTCAATGATTGATCACTCCAATTTTTTGTTTCAATAAGAAAAACACCAAATGGTGAAACTAAAAGGTGGTCAATTTGAATAGATCTTATATGGTCATTTTCTTGGCGATTATAAATAGGGGGAGAAAATGAAAGGCAAAAGTCATTTATTAGGAAATAATCATTTGATAAGTTCTCTAACTCTTTTACTACTTTTTGTTCACCTATTGCTCCATAAATAGAGCTATTTATTTCGTCGATTACTTTCTTTTTTCTTTCGAGTTCCCATAGAGAAGCCCCGGCACTTTCTTGTACTGCATCATTAAAATGAGAGGTAATAAAGTGATAACGATTATTTTTTTCAGTCAATGTATTAATTGACTGACCAAGTTCAAAGGATATTTTTGAGTCAAAATTGAGTTCAGAATTTCGTATTTTTCTTTTTAATGAATGTTTTTTGAAGTAATTAATTAAACTTCGAATTATATTTTTGGAAGAAGTAGAAAGGCAATGTAATTGTTGTTTTAGTTGTTCAATCTCTTTTCGAAGGTCTTCTTCAAGAGTTGTCTTCTTTACCTTGATGAGTTGGCCTAATTGGGAAATTTCTGAGTTTAAATCATTTTTTTCTTGTGTTATTGAAAGTTCGTGTTTTGAAATGATCTGCTGTCGAGAGGTTAAATAGTTTTTTTGAAAAGAAATTAACTCATTTAACGAAGTGAATCCAGTGATATTATTTCGTTGTAAATGAAACTTAATTGTCGTCAGAGAGCCAACTGATCTATAGACATTGCACATAGTAGATTGGTAAATCTTTATAGATGACGGGGTTTTTGAACTTATTGCCGCTAACATTTGTATTTATGTAACTCCCGGTATAGTTTTCCATTGATCATCAATACAAAACCCTACCAGTTATTTTACTAAAATTTTTTCTAGCCATTATAATATTTAATCATGGCGTGGGCGGCGGAACTGACGTGGCTCCATATTTTGTTTTAGTAACCTTTGCCACGCCTCCCGGAAAGGTTACTAAAAACAAATTGTCGAACTGCCAGGCAGGTATCTCCTGCTGGGGGTAATTGAGTACGCCAAGTTTGCGGATGATGGCTGGAATGGTATTACTGTGTGCAATGATCAAAATGGTTCTGCCAGCATCAGCATGCAGCCTGACAGACTGTAGCAGCCCATCATAATTATCATGATGGTAATGAACCGTATCGATCATTAACCTGATCCTTAAACTGTCGGCGGTAAGTTGTGTACGCCAGGCCTGACTTACATAAGTTCTGCGAATGCACTCATACCTTAATTTCCGCATCAGGTCTCCTGCCCTTTTATTTCCGGCCACGGTTAAGGGGGGATCGTTTTCGGGTACCGTTGCTTTTTCGGCATGACGCACAATATAAATTTTACCTGTAAAAGGCTGGGCCATCGTTTCATTTTGTAAAACGATTAACATGCAAAAAATGAATAAAACTTTCATAACATGATTTTATTCTACAATATAAGTTAATTGAAGTTAAAAATCAATACTATCAAAATCAGTAAACTGCATAAATGGGCACATTTTTGTTAAATTGCACGATATTTATTAACCCATTTGCTTTAATAACGTTTCGGCTTCGCTCAAAGCTCAATAAAGAAATTCAGTACAAGAGTGCGACGCCAATGAAGCTAAATAGAATTACTAAAGCCGGGTTCCAAAAAAAAATAAAAACATCATCTTCGTTTTACTCCGCCGCAGCGGTGACAGGGCGAACAAATTATTAAAAATATGTGTGGAATTGTAGGTTACACAGGACCAAAAGAAGCTTACCCAATTGTAATAACGGGTTTAAAAAGATTAGAATACCGCGGTTACGACAGCACCGGCGTGGCCTTGCTCAACGGCGGATTAAAAGTATAT
>JANNYY010000639.1:0-6371 GCA_031410355.1 Chitinophagaceae bacterium
ATTACTGGCAGGTGCAGCAATGGCGAAGCATTTACCGAAACCTGATGAGTGAAATAATGGCAAAGCGTTACCATGAGCAGGGCGACCTGGCCAAAGAAACATTGTGTATTGGCGCTGCCGACCATATCATGAAAGGCAAAGTAAATGAATACGAAGATTATGCTGCATTAAAAGGAATTGAATTTTTAAGAACCAGCCTGGAGAGTAAAGATGTTGAAAAACTATATGCCCTGCTTGATGGTAAGCAACCCAACAAATTTGAAAGCTATCTTTTTAGCCATAACGCTGTTACAAAAAAAGAGGTGATAGATTTTGCCGGAACTTCATATTTAAGAGAAAATGATTACGCAAATTCCATTGCCTGGTTTAAAAGATCAACCGATAAAAAAGCGATTAATAAAAACCCGTTTATTGACCTGTTATACGACAGGGAAGAACAGTTACCGGCTGAAAAAAAATTCAGCATAACCAAACTTGCATTTACACAGCAAATGCAAAAGCTAGAACAAGATGTAAAACAACCGGCTTTAGCCGCCAAGGCTTATTATAAAATGGCATTGGGCATGTACAACATGAGTTATTACGGCCATACCTGGGAACTGGTGCAGTATTACCGCAGCAGCAGCGATGGTTACGGTATTCCAAAAGATGCAACCCTTTTTCAAAAAGAATATTATGGCGTTTTTAAAGCCCAGGACTTTTTTGAAAAAGCAATGAAAGCCAGCACAGACAAAAACTTTAAAGCCCGTTGTTTATTTATGATGGCTAAATGTGCACAAAAACAAATTCCTCAACCTCAGTATGGTGACTACCCTGTTAACTGGGATAAATATGATGCAGATTATAAAGCTTACATACCGTTATTTAAGAACAATAAATATTTTCCGCAGTTTGTAAAAGATTACAGCAGCACTGCTTTTTATAAAGAGGCTTTTAACAGTTGCAGCTATCTGAGGGATTTTGTGAAGAAGAAGTAATGGCCAACAATAGTAATGAAATGAAATATGGAAAAGTGTCTACTATGCAAAAAAAATGATGCTGATGCTACTAATTCACATATAATTACTTGGGGATTAATAAAAGAAGCTATCAATCGATCTGGATTTAAGGAAAGAGATTATGAGACAACTTATACTATTTCCAATTTCGACATACCTAAGCTTTATACGGGTAGAAGCATTTTGCCCGAACATATTGAAGAGATTCTAGGTTACCAACCAGAAGATAAACAGGTCACTAATAACAAGGATCCATTAAGTAGAGATAATATTTTTTGCGATTCCTGTGAAATTGCTTTAGGGAAAATTGAAAGTGAATTTATTGAAAAAGTGTATAGTAAATTAATAAAACAATCGTTTAGTAACACATCTTTGGATAGTAGAGGAAATAAGGTGGTTGAGTTAGCTGATTATAATTCTAAATTGACCAAACTTTTAGCTTACACATTATTTTTTAGAACTTCATTGGTTAAACTTAACAATATAACTCTCAATCCTAAGATTCATGAAAATATTAGACTTCTTGTTTTATCTAACCTAAGTGATGACAATAAAATATTAACTGCCAATATTAAGAACTTAAAAGAAGAAGAATTCATATATCCTCTTGTGATAACTTACTTGGAGACAAATGCAGATGATGAAAATGGTAAAAATGTAGTTATTCAAAACAGAAGTGAATTCCCCTATTTTATTTTGGCAAATCGAATGATTTTTCAGCTGTTTCAAAAAGAAAAACAGGTATATTCTTCAATTCAAAATTTTTATGGATTGTTTAAAATATTGAATAATAGAGATTATTTTTCAACTATAGGTGATAAAGTCTCGATAGGCATTATATCAAATTCAAATAGATCTAAATTAATCACAACAGCTTTACATTTTTTGGCAGAAGACAATATGGAAAATGGAAAAGCATTGTTACGTAAGGCGTTTAAATTACTTGTTAAAAGAAATCCTTCTGAAGAAGAAATAGGTACATTTTCCTATAACTATTCTCAATTATTTTCTCAAAAATTATATGGAAATATTAGAGAACTTTTCTTCGCTACATTTCAATTTACATTTATTAAGAAACCTACCGTAGAAGAATTAGAATTATTATTAAAACAATAATAGAATGCTCCCCAATGATATGAAGTTGAACGGAGCGTCGCCAATGAAGCCCAATCAGAATTACTAAAGTTTGTCCCACAAAAAAACCACCAGTTTTTACACTGATGGCTTAATTTATGTTCATGCTGTTCAAAGCCAAATCAACTGCAGCCCATGCTGTTCCCGCAATTCAAACACTTGTAACAGGTGCCGCTGCGTACGGTGATATGTCCGCAGGTATTACATGCAGGCGCATCGCTTTGCATGCTTTTGGCGGCGGCGTTAACAGCATCAATGCCGTTGGCCGCTTTTATATGTGCAGTGCGGTGCAATGCTTTTGTGGGCTGTGGGGCGCCGTTAGATGCTCCCATCACCCTTACATCACTCAACTCCGGTTTACGCTCGCCAATGGTTGGCGTATCCTGGTCCCAGGCTTCGTTTCCCAGGTTTTGTAACTCAGGTGCATCAAGCACATGAACCAGGTCATTCCTTCCTAAATATTCATAGGCCAATGAGCGGAAGATGAAATCAATGATGGACGTTGCGCTCTTGATATTGGGATGATCAACCATGCCGCTCGGCTCAAAGCGTGTGAAAACAAATTTCTCCACATACTCTTCCAGCGGCACACCATATTGCAGGCCGATGGAAATGGCTATGGCAAAACAATTAAGCATACTACGCATGGTAGCGCCTTCCTTTGCCATGTCAATAAATATTTCGCCTAAGGTTCCGTCATTATATTCTCCGGTACGCAGGAACAAAGCCTGCCCGTTTATTTTTGCTTTTTGTGTAAAGCCGCGCCGCTTGGCAGGTAATGCCCTGCGTTCAACAATCATGGCCAACTGGCGCTTTAAAGTTGTATCAGCACTATTTTGCACACGCTTGTTCATTTCGTCAAGCAAATCATCAATGGTTAGTTTACCCATATCTACCATGGTAGAAATATCTGCGGCTAATGAAGCAGCATTCTCTTCGCTGATCGTTTCATCGAGTTTCTTTTTCTTATCACTTTTATTGCTTAACGGTTGTGATAGTTTTGATCCATCGCGGTACAAAGCACAGGCTTTTAAACCCAGCTCCCAGCTTAACCTGTAAGAGTCTGCAATCTCATGCTGTGTAGCTTCGTTGGGCAGGTTGATGGTTTTTGAAATAGCACCACTTAAGAATGGCTGTGCAGCACCCATCATGCGAATGTGCCCGTGTGCATGAATAAAACGTTCACCTATCTGCCCGCATTTATTGGCACAATCAAAAACGGAAAGGTGTTCATCTTTTAAATAAGGAGCGCCTTCAACAGTCATGGTACCGCATATATAAATATTGGCGGCTTCAATTTCATCATCGCTGAAACCCAAAGCTTCCAGCAGGCTCCATCCAAAATCATTGTACTGCGCCGGCTTAAATCCCAGTCTTTCCAAACAGGTTTCGCCCAATGTGTGTACGTTAAAAACAAAACCAATTTCAAATGCAGCAGCTAAAACGCTGTTTAGTTTAGTAATGTCTTCTTCAATAAATCCTTTCTCTAATAAAGTTTTTGTATTGATAAAAGGAGATCTGTCTAATGAAGCGTGGCCTTTTGCATAGCAAACAATTTCCTCAATTTCAGGTTCGCTGTATTTTAAATTACGCAATGCCTGAGGCACGCTCTGGTTAATAATTTTAAAATAACCACCGCCACTTAATTTTTTAAATTTCACCAAAGCAAAATCAGGTTCTACACCCGTGGTGTCGCAATCCATTACCAAACCGATAGTACCTGTTGGTGCTATCACGGTTGTTTGTGCATTGCGGTAGCCATGTTTCTCTCCCATCTGTACTGCATCGTCCCAGGCCCTGGTAGCAGCCTTCAATAAATAATCAGGACAATATTTTGCATTGATCCCCTGTGGTTTTATTTCAATGCCTTCGTAAGCATCGGCAGCATCATAAGCAGCCGCACGGTGGTTACGCATTACACGTAACATGTGGTGCCTGTTTTCTTCGTACTTATCAAATGCACCAAGTAACTTTGCCATCTCTGCCGATGTTTTATAGGACACACCGGTCATGATGGCGGTGATAGCGCCTGCAATACCCCTGGCTTCTTCACTATCATAAGCAATACCGCTTACCATTAACATAGAGCCCAGGTTTGCAAAACCAAGTCCAAGTGTTCGGTAATCGTAAGAAAGTTGTGCTACTTCTTTTGAAGGAAACTGCGCCATCAACACAGATATTTCCAACACAACTGTCCACAAACGGCAGGTATGTTCAAAGCCCTGGACATTGAAAGTATTATTGCTCTCATCAAAAAACTGGCGCAGATTTACACTCGCCAAATTACAGGCTGTGTTATCAAGAAACATATATTCGCTGCATGGATTAGAGGCCCTGATGGGGCCACCTTCAGGACAGGTATGCCATTCATTTATAGTAGTATCGTATTGCGTACCGGGATCAGCACAACGCCATGCGGCATAAGTGATCTGCTCCCATAATTCTCTTGCCTGCACTTTCTTCATTACCCTGCCGTCACTCCGTCCTTTTAGTTCCCACTCACCGTCGTCATCTAAAATTTTAAAGAAATCATTTGGTATGCGTATGGAGTTGTTACTATTTTGTCCGCTAACAGTTCTGTAAGCTTCGCCTTCATAATCGCTTGCATAACCCGCTGCAATCAATGCAGCCACTTTATCTTCTTCCTGCACTTTCCAGTTAATGAATTTTTCAATTTCCGGGTGATCAAGGTCGAGACAAACCATTTTGGCTGCTCTTCTTGTAGTACCGCCGCTTTTAATGGCACCTGCTGCACGGTCGCCAATTTTTAAGAAACTCATCAGGCCGCTTGATGTACCGCCGCCGCTTAATTTTTCACCTTCGCCGCGTATGCTGCTGAAGTTGGTACCCACGCCGCTTCCGTATTTAAATATTCTTGCTTCACGTACCCATAGATCCATGATGCCGCCTTCGTTAACTAAATCGTCATTAACACTCAGGATGAAACATGCATGTGGCTGTGGCCGCTCGTAAGCATTAGCCGATTTTTTTAACTGGCCATCAATAGCATCTACATAATAATGCCCCTGCGGTTTTCCGGTAATGCCATACACTTCATGCAAACCGGTGTTAAACCATTGCGGACTGTTGGGTACGCAGGCCTGGTTTAAAATTGAATACACCAACTCATCATAAAATATCTGTGCATCATTTGCTGTTGCAAAATAATCATACCGTTCGCCCCACACCCGCCAGCAATGCGCCATGCGATGTGCAACCTGTTTAATGGTTGTTTCTCTTCCGGTTGTTCCATCTTCTTTTGGTACACCTGCTTTTCTAAAATATTTCTGCGCTAAAATATCCGTAGCTATCTGGCTCCATTGTTTCGGCACCTCCACATTATCCATCTGGAAAACAATTTCGCCAGTTGGATTTTTAATTACTGAAGTACGGTAATCGTACTCAAACATATCGAATGCACTAACGTCATCCTTTGTAAACTGCCGTGAGAACTGTAGTCCTTTTGCAGGTTTTAGTTTTTTTGACATAATATATATACGGCTTAATTAGTTGGGTTAAGTAAATAACAAGTCAACGAAAATATTTGTATTGGCTGAAGAATCAAACTTATAAATATTAACACCTGTGGACAAAAACGGTGGATAATTTTGGAGATGCAAACGGGCAGTGGATTTGCTTACTTTTCCCCATCGTAAATAAAAATTGTTTGTTAAAATATTGGAAATTACCTGTAAATATTCAATTGGCTGATTTCAGGCTGTTTCAACGGTTTTTAGCAAATTTTTGATAAACCCACAAAAAGATCTTTAGCTGCACAAAACCACTTCGGATTTTTGATGCCAGGCATTAACACTGATGGCCCTATTGTTACCAGCTTAACTAACAGGTATTTTTCTGTTACCGTTGAGGGTATATTTGCAAACATGAGAACCGTAATACAAAGAGTTACACAGGCAAGTGTAAGCATTAACAACATTATAAAATCTGAAATAAAAACAGGTTTGCTTGTATTAGTTGGTATTGAAGATGCTGATACAAATGAAGATATTGAATGGCTGAGTAACAAGATCGTTAACCTCCGCATTTTTGATGATGCAAACAAAGTACCCAATATTTCTGTAAAAGATATTAACGGCGATATTTTATTAGTAAGCCAGTTTACCCTGCATGCATCTGCAAAAAAAGGAAACAGGCCGTCTTACATAAAAGCAAGCAAGCCGGAGATTGCTGTTCCGGTTTATAAAAAAATGATTGATCAGTTAGAGATTGATCTTGGTA
>JANNYY010000640.1:0-4027 GCA_031410355.1 Chitinophagaceae bacterium
ATTTGCTGAACTGGAGACCGTAGGCCTAAATTATTCAATGATTGATCACTCCAATTTTTGGTTTCAATGAGAAAAATACCAAATGGTGAAACTAAAAGGTGGTCAATCATTGAATAATTTAAGCATACGGTCTCCAGTTCAGCAAATAAAAAGAACAAATTTTGCTCTATATAAAATGTTAAGCGGAGAAATACCTGGCCTTTTAAATCTTAACCAACATCATTGGGGTGAAAGAAAAATTCCAATAAAAAATCTTATTGTTTTGACAAATCATAAACCGAACGAAGAGTTTCAATATGTAAAAATTGTAACCCTAAGCGAGCTCCTTAACTATATCAAGTATTTTAAATCCAGCCTTTCCAGTACGGAAACACAAGTAATTGCGAAATACTTACTTAATCTTACAAATAATCATTTTGCTTAGCGGATCATAGACTGCATTGGCTCTTACTGCTGCTAACAGTGCATTGGCAATATGGCGGGGCGACGAATATATTATCAGCTTTTGTTCGCTATTCCGCTTCAGTTTCGGCAGTCGAATAACGCCGAGCAGCAGAATAATCAATGAGCTTCTGTATCTTTAATCAGCAGCGGCACCAGGCAGACGGAACACAGAATACCGCCACATCGCCAATGCGTTAACGTTGCCTGCAACCCTAACGCCGTTTCAATAATATAATAATCGATAAAATGGAAAAATGTTTTATACAATTTTTTGAAGACAATAAAGGTCTTATAGGGTTTATAACAACTGTACTACTCTTTATTATTGGATTAGTCATCAATAATCGGGCAAGACGTATACAGACATTAATGGTATTTAAAGAGTTCAGAGAGCCAGTGATAAAGTTTGCAAACGAAGTAATTGACGTGATGAGTGAAATAGAAGGCCTTTGCGAGTGTAATCCAAAAATACTAGGACAGGATTTTTTCAATAGGTATAATCAACTTCTTATTAAAATATCTTCTTTGCGAGACAAAGGAAGACTATTCATTCCCAATAATTTTCCGGAAAAATATGGTACGGAAAAAGCTACAGCTTATCAAGGTTTAAGACATGAAGCGTTAGATTATTTAGCGGCCGCATATCACATTGCTGCCTCAATTAATTTTAGCTTTGAGGGCTACAATAAAAAACCAGTTAAGTTGGAACCTACAAAATTCAGGTTATTAAAACAACCGGAACTGCTAGACCCAAATTCTGATGAATTCAAACTACTTACACAAGCTCGAAAAATTAAAGTTGCACTTGACAAATTGCCAATTTTAAAAAATCACAATGAGTTAAGGTATGTTTTAGATGGACCAAAAGACAAAGAAGGTAAATCACATGGGTGGTCATCAAAAAAGGCAATCGTAGAGACAAAACGACGATTTGTTTCAGCTATTCAAGAGCTTATTAGGACAAGATACTGGGGCGAAAAACTTAAAGAACTTAGCAAGCAGGACAAAGAAGAGACTTCAACTTGAAGCGCAGCCGGCAACATTGCATTTGCAAAAGTTTGGACGTTGGAGTAATGAACATTATCTTGTCTCGTCCTGAAATAGGTTGACTACAAAATCAACCAAAATGGACTTAAGACCAGATCATTCAGGGGTATTTAACACAAGGCTGCGGATTTAGAAAACTTGCAAACAAATATGGTATAAGGCTAAAACATAATTTTAAGAAATCAATTCGGTTGGCGATATTGAAATATGGAAGCAAAAAAATATTATAATCACTCAAAAACCAAAATACAACAAATGAAAAAAACACTTTTAACCCTTACACTGCTTTTTTGCATTAGTATATATGCACATGCTCAAACTGAAACAAAAAAACAAAAAATAAAAACATTATTTTCTTTAATGCACCAGGACTCATTAATTAATAAAACATTTGACGCCATGTCTTCTTCAATGGCAAAGCAAATGGCAACTATTTTTAAAGACACTCTTTATAAAAATGCAGGCATAAATTATTCGGACAGGTATGCAAAAATTATGCAAAAAAGCATGGAGGCCTCTAAAGAAAATGCAAAGAAACTTATCAATGAAGATATGGTTGATATTTATGACAGGTATTTTGCAATAGAAGACATTGAAAGCTTTATTACTTTTTACAGATCAGCAGCGGGGCAAAAAATGCTTGCCAAACTTCCGGAAATCACAAAAGATATCATGACAGCAATGACGGTTAAGTATCAACCGGGCATTCAGCAATCAATGATGAAAGAAATGGAAGAAATGATGAAGGATATGCCTCAACAATAATAGATCTTCGCTTTTTTTAGGTTTATTGTTACTGTAAAAAGGTTTCTTGCAACTGTAAAAAGGGTTTTTCTACTTTTCCAACGTGAAATAAAATTCAGTTTGGTATTACAACAAAACCCCGCTCAAAAAAAGATAAGCAACAGAAAAATAAATAATGATTCCTGTTACATCAACCAATGTCGCAACAAAAGGTGCTGAAGATGTTGCCGGGTCAAATTTCATTCGTTTTAAAAAGATGGGTAACATAGAGCCCGCCAAGGTTCCCCATAGCACAACACCCAAAACAGCAACACCGGTAACCATGGCCAAAAGAAAAGTATGTCCGCCATACAAATGCGGTTCTATATAACTCCACATATAAGTTCTTAAAAAGCCCACCAGGCCTAAAATGCCGCCAAGTACCAACCCGCTTTTTACTTCTCTTTTTAAAATAGTAAACCAGTCAGCAATAGTAATCTCGGCTTTGGCCATCGCCTGTATAATGAGTGTAGATGCCTGGCTTCCTGTATTACCTCCGCTTGAAATGATAAGTGGCACAAGCATATTCAGCACCAGCACTTTTTTTATTTCATCTTCAAAAAAACTCATCGCACTTGCCGTTAATAACTCACCAACAAAAAGAATTACCAGCCAGGGCGCCCGTTTGCCAATCAGTTTCCAGAAGGGCATATCTAAGTAAGGTTCATCCAGGGCTTCGGTACCACCAATTTTTTGTATGTCTTCACTAAACTCTTCTTCGGCCACCCACAAAATATCATCAATGGTTACAATGCCCAGTAAAATATTATTCTCATCAGTAACCGGCAATGCCACCCGGTTATTCATTTTAAAAACTTCGCTGGCCATTTCCTGGTCATCGGTTACATTTAAAACAATAAAGCGGCCATCCATCATGTCTGCCACTTTTGTATCAGGCTCGGCCAAAATAAAATCACGTATGCGGATATCATCCAGCAATTCGCCTTTTTCATTAATTACATACAACACATCAATAGTTTCGCTGCCACGGGCATGCTTACGGATGGTTTGAAATACCTCTGCTACCGTGTTCTCTTCATACACATATACATAATCAGGCGTCATGATCCTGCCCATGCTGTTCTCGGGATAGCCCAGCAGTTCCAGCGTTACGATGCGTTCTTCAGGATCTAAAGTTTTTATAAGGTCACGTACAATACTGGTGGGCAATTCTTCCAAAAAGGCAACACGATCATCTGCCGGCAGTTCATTCAGCAACTCGGTTGTTTTAATAACCGGTAAATTTTTAATTATTCTTTTCTGTGTGGGAAGTTCAATGATCTTAAAAACACTGGCCGCCCTGTGAATGGATAACAGGGAGATGATCTGGCATTCGTAATCTTCATTTTCGTAAATGAGATCGGCTACATCACTGATGTTCTGGTCATTCAGGAATTCCTGTATGGCCAGTTTATCTTCAGAAGCGATCACTTCTTCAAACTGCTGTTGTATCGATATTTCGTCCAGTTCTAACGACATTGATTCTTTAAGTGTGTTTTAATTTAAAATATAACTGTCAATTTTCCGTCTGAGCTTTTTGCAAATTATAAGAAGAATTTTTTCTCAGCTTTGCTGCTAAAAGAGGTTAGCCATCCCGATAGGCTATCGGGAGCGCAAAGGCACGAAGTGGAAAAATGCTACGCATTTTCCTTTGTGCCTTCGGGTCTTTGTGGCTAAATTCAGTTTTGTAAAAACTGAACTCTAATTCTTTAATACTTCTCAATACAACCCGATAACTTCTAAACTGATGGAC
>JANNYY010000641.1:0-9976 GCA_031410355.1 Chitinophagaceae bacterium
TTGGTAAGCACAAGTTCTCCGCCAGGCAAAGATGAAATGGCAATATCTGCCGTAGCAGGATTATTATCATGATCATAAAATAATACCCCTTGTGCTTACCAACACGCAAATGAAATCGATAAAGTTTGACCCGGTTGATGGATTTGGTGGCAACACAACTTTTTTATACACAGTTACAGATAATACAGCATTGAGAGATGCAACACCGTCTATTTATACCATCCCGGTAAATCCGCCGCCGCAGACAAATACTTTTATATGCACCCCAGTTTATACAGATGCAGATCTTACACCGGTTTGTCCTTTGCAGGCAACAGATAACGGCAGTATTGTAAGTTATACTTTACTTACGCTGCCACCTGCAACCCAATGTATCATTTATTTGTATGGAGTACCCGTGGTAGTAAACCAGGTACTAACACCGGCCCAATCTGCCCTCCTTAAATTTAAACCAGGCGGAAGTTATATTGGTTATTCCGAAATTACTTATACTGCCACCGATGATAAAGCTGCCATTGATGCAACGCCGGCTACGCTTACCCTGCAAATGGTAAACCAGCCACCGGTTGCAAATGATTTATCTGCCGCAACTATTGTTGATCCTGTGGGCACAGTAACATTCAGTATCCCGGCACTTACGGCCACAGATGCCGACGGTTCAATAGTATCTTATACCATAACCAATATTCCTGCAAATACAAAAGGACTGCTTTATTACAACAACAGCGGAACCTACAGTATAGTAACAGATAATAAAGTATTGACTTTATCGCAGGCCGGCTCACTAAAATTTGACCCTGCTGATAGTTATACCGGGGTTGCCACTTTTAAATTTACAGCAACTGATAACAGGGGTTTGATAGATAATACACCGGCTACCTACAGCATTCCCGTTAGGTCTATTTTACCCATTGCCAATGCAAGAAACAACAGCAATATATATGCAGGAGCAGGTTTAACAGCTATTCTTGCCTTAACCGGCTCTGATCCTGATTCAACCAACATCATTACGGCATTTATTGTTACTGAAATTCCGCCTGCTGTTAAAGGAATACTTTATTATAACAACAGCGGTACTTATGTGCCTGTTATTGTGGGTGCAGAATTAACACCTGCCCAGGGAACCACGCTGAAGTATGCGCCTGCGCCTCCTTATACAGGAGACGCCATTTTTAAATATACCGTAAAAGATGATGAAGGTTTTACAGATCCAACGCCGGCTAAGTTTACCATTCCGCTGGTAAACCAGGCACCTGTAGTAAATAATGTTACAAGTGCACAGATAAAAGATACAGCAGGTATAGTAACCATTAGTCCCCTCGTCGGTTCAGATCCTGATGGAAATATTGTTGCATATATCATCACTACTATTCCTAAACCTGCCACTGGTATTCTTACTTTAAACGGAAACCCGGTAACCCCGGGCCAGCAAATTACCATAGCCAATGGCGCTGCATTAAAGTTTGATCCTGTATTGCATAACGACCAGGATGCAAAATTCAAATACACCGCAATTGATAATCTTGGATTGATTGATCCAAGTGCAGCCGATTACACCATTCCTATCTCCTTTGTAGCGTATAAAAAGGCACCAAAGTCCGATAATGTTGTTAATCCATCTATAAATATGAAAGCAGTTCATAAAAAAATACTTCCTATGATTGCTTCCGATACGGATGGTGTAATAACACAATACAAAATGGTATCATTAAATTCAAATAACGATGGTATTTTATACCTCCAGGGAATACGGATTGTAAATAACCAGTATATTGATGCTGCCCAGGTTGATAAATTAACCTTTGTTCCATCAGGCAATTTTAAAGGAACTACCAATTTTAAATATAAGAGTTATGACAATGATGGTTTAACAAGTGGTAATGCAGATTTTGATATACCGGTTGTGAATTCCCGCCCGGTGGTTAAGAACAAAACCAATGACCAGATCAAAAAAGGAACTACTGTAAAAATTGCGCCTCTGCAGGCTTCAGATTCTGATGGTGTAATTAGTTCTGTAAAAGTACTCAGCCTGCCTGCATTAGGTACGCTGCAATATGATTCAGCAGGAACAAATACTTATGTGAATGTTGTGGTAAACCGTACAATGACGCCGGCACAGGCAGCGGATATGCGGATCATTGCAGGAAATACTTTAGGAACAACTGCTTTTACTTTTACAGCAAAAGATAATATGAATGATACGAGTACGGTTGCCTCCTACTCTATTCCTATTGGAGCAGATGCTGCCAACCAAAAACCAATTGTAAATGACATTACTTCCACCCCTGTTGGTATGGCTGCAGGCCTTACCTTAATAAGCCCCATAACAGCAACCGACCTGGATGGCTCAATCAGTTCTTATACCATTCTTTCGGTACCGCCACCTTACTACGGAAAATTATTTTATAATAGTTCAGGTTCCATTTATGATTCTATAATGATCGGAAATTTAACCATTACGCCTGCACAGGCAGCAACCCTTAAATTTATTCCTTCGGGTATTTTTGCAGGAAATGCAAGTTTCAGATTTCTCGCAACAGATAATAATGCGGAGGCAAATACTACTCCAGGAATTTATACAATACCGGTCAGTAATGCAAACCCGGTTGCCAATAATATTACCAACGCTGCCATTGGCAGCAATGCCGGCCCGGTATTGATCAGTGCACTTACAGCATCTGATGAAGGAGTTATAGATCATTTCATCATCACTGAACTGCCCGATCCGGCAGAAGGTATATTGATATTAGATGGTGCAGCGGTTGACCTGGATCAGGAGATTCCGGTTATGTATGCCAACAGGCTGGAATTTGATCCAGCTCCTGAATTCAGCGGTACAACATTTTTTAAATATTCTGCCACCGACAATTTTGGAGGGGTTGATCAAACTCCTGCTACATTCACAATACCAGTTATCAACCAGTTGCCTGTAGCAGATAATAAGCTAAGCCAGGTAATTACCAATGGCATTGGTACTGCACAACAGGATTTACCGGCTTTAACAGGGGTAGATAATGACGGAACCATCATCAACTTCTACATAAAAACATTACCAACAGGGGGTACATTATATAAAAATGGAACTGCCATTACAAGCATTCCCACGGGCGGATATATATTGAGCACCATCCAGGCTACACAGTTAACCTTTGATCCGCTTGATAATTTTGCTGGCGTGGCTGCATTTACTTATACCGTAAAAGATAACAGCAATAATCTTAGTACAACAGCGGCCACTTACCAAATACCGGTTAATGCCCCGCCTGTTACCAGCGATGTAACCTGTCCGGCAATGATTCCCAACCAGGCACGAACTCCTCTTTCAAATCTTGTGGGTACAGATGACGGAATGATTACCTCATTTGCCATACTGAGTTTGCCGAAAACTATTGATGGGACTTTATACCTGAACAATATTGCCGTAACAAACCTGGCCCAGGTAGATACCTTAACTCCAGCACAGGCAAGCCAGCTTAGCTTTCAACCGAATGCGCTTTTCGACGGTGCAAGCTTCACCTATACATCCACTGATAACATGGGCATAATAGATGTAACACCGGCTGTTTACACAATACCTTATTTAAGCCAGGGTACACTACCAGTAAGCCTCCTGTCTTTTTCAGGAATTAAGATAAAAGCAGATGACCTGCTTAAATGGTCAACCGCCCAGGAGGTAAACTCAGATCGTTTTGAGCTGGAGCATAGTACCGATGCTGCAAACTATACCAGGATTGGGATGGTAGCTGCAATTGGATATTCTTTAGTAAAAAGTGATTACTCTTTTACCAATATAAAAGTTGCCAATGGTATACACTATTACCGGTTAAAGATGATTGACAGGGATGGCAATTTTAAATATAGCCCGGTTATTACACTGAAAAGAGGAGATGCGACCACAAGTACGCCGGCCAGCAGCGTTTCACCCAATCCTTTCACTGATAGAATTGTGATCAGGCTGGAATCGGAAAGTAAAATGGAAACACAGTTTGCCATTTACGACATGAACGGCAAACTAATGGTAACAAAAAATGTGTGGCTTACAATAGGTGTCAACCAGGTAGTTATGGATGGGCTGCAAACCCTGGTAAATGATATGTATGTTTTAAAAATTGTGAACAATGATATAAAACTGTCAACTAAACTTATAAGGTTGCAATAAACCATTTTATTTATTTAAACCTGATAATACCCGCCGCCTCATGTATATGGGGCGGTTTTTTTTATAGGCTGAAGGATAAAATCAGGTTGGCTATTTCATGGATTGAATTTTTTAAGCAGATATTCTAATTGCATAAAAATTATCTTGTTTGACCTGGTTGATATTGTATGGTTTTAAGCTGGCATTTAATAATCCTGTAAATTCCTTTTTATTTCAATTGATTCTTATCAAAAACATCTATTTTTAAGTTTGCTTTTTTCAAAAAATCGTTCAACAAAAATTAAATATGAAATACAGTCCAATACAAAATTTTATCGGCGGAAAATTTGTGAGTCCGGCAACTGAAAGAAAGCTGGATGTTGTTTCACCGGTTGACGGAACATTATTGTCTACCGCCCCCATGTCAACTTCAAGAGACCTGGATGACGCCGTGAAAGCAGCAAAGGCCGCATTTGCAGGCTGGAGTAAAACACCCATTAAAGAAAGGGTGCAGGTTTTTTTTCGTTACAAAACTTTATTAGAAAAGAATTTAAAAGAGTTGGGGGAACTGTGCAGTGAGGAAAATGGAAAAACTTATGGAGAGTCTGTTGCTGAGATTGAAAAATCTATTGAGCTCACCGAGTTTGCCTGCTCCTTACCACAATTGGTTACCGGCGAAGTGCTGGAAGTAAGCCGTGGAGTAGAATGCAGAACAGAACATGTAGCGCTGGGAGTTGTTGCTTCAATCGTGCCTTTTAATTTTCCAAGCATGGTTCCCAACTGGACGTTGCCGAATGCTATCGCACTGGGAAATTGTATGATCATGAAACCATCTGAAAAAGTGCCGCTGAGTTGCGGAAGATTAGCAGAGTTATTAAAAGAAGCCGGGTTGCCGGATGGCGTTTTTAATATTGTACATGGTGATGTTGAAATTGTAGAAGCCATTTGTGATCATCCCGGTATTGAAGCGGTGTCATTTGTTGGTTCTACAAAAGTTGCCAAAATTGTTTATCAAAGAGCAACATCAAATTATAAAAGATGTTTGGCATTGGGTGGCGCAAAAAATCATTTAATGGTTTTACCGGATGCTATACCGGGCATGACAGCACAGAATGTTGCTGCCAGTATGAGCGGCTGTGCAGGACAGCGTTGTATGGCAGCCAGCGCCATGATTGGCGTAGGCAACGTAGATGCCATCATTGACAAAATTTGTGAAGAAGCAAGAAAAATAATTCCCGGTGAAAATTTGGGAGCAGTTATCAATAAAGAAAGCAAAGAAAGAATTGAAAGATATATTGGTGAAGCAGAAAGAGACGGTGCAAAAGTTTTAGTAGATGGCCGTAATACAAAAGTAAACGGGAAAGAAAACGGTACCTATGTCGGCCCCACAGTAATTGATTTTGTAACACCACAAATGAGTGTTGCCCGGGAAGAAATTTTTGGGCCCGTAATTTCCATCATGCGTACAAACACCGTTGACGAAGCATTGGCTATAGAAAATGCAAACCCTTATGGAAATGCCGCCAGTGTATTTACACAAAATGGTGCTATGGCCCGTTACATCATTGATCATGCAAGTGCAGGAATGATAGGCGTAAATGTGGGCGTACCCGTACCACGTGAACCCTTTAGTTTTGGCGGATGGAATGAAAGTAAATTTGGTGTTGGGGATATTACAGGAAAAAGTTCAATTGAATTCTGGACGAAGCTGAAGAAGAGTACAACCAAGTGGAATGCAGAGGCGGGGGTGAACTGGATGAGTTAAAAGCACCAACTTGAAATCACAATTTGTGACTTCAAGATTAAAATAAATTCGGAAGTAGCATTTGGCGCATGCAAAAAAGGTGGTCACAAATTGTGACTACCTTTCTGAATTAAATTTGGAGGTCACAATTTGCGTCCTCCAATAAACAGCTATTATGAGAAAACAAAAAATGGAATCAAGTGTGCCGGATGAAATAATAATGAATAAGATCTTTCTGATTAGAAATCAGAAGGTAATGATAGACCGTGATTTGGCAGAATTGTACGGAATAGAAACAAAAAGACTAAAAGAAGCTGTGAGAAGAAATATTGAACGTTTCCCCGAAGATTTTATGTTTCAGATGACAAAGAAAGAATTTGAGAATTGGAGGACGCATTTTGCGTCCTCCAATTCTGATAAAATGGGTTTACGATATGCACCTTTTTGCTTTACAGAGCAAGGTGCAACCATGCTTTCTTGTATTTTAAGCAGTGAAAGGGCAATACAAGTCAACATTCAGATCATCAGGATTTTTACCAAAATGAAAGAATTGCTTTTAACCAATAAAGACATTTTGCTGAAACTGGAGAAGATGGAAAAAGATGTAAAAGAAAATAAAGAAGATATTGCCATGATATTTGAGGCGTTGAAACAACTGTTAAACCCGGCACAGCCAAAAAGAAGCATGATTGGGTTTAACAGGAAAGATGATGAATAAGGCCTCACCCCAACCCCTTTCCATCCTTCAAAGCTCAGGACTTCGGGAACGGGAAGATAGAAGCATAGATTGATAAAAAAATAAAAAAATATTTTATGACTACTGAAACAAAAAGCAGCGATGAATTAAAAGTCTCTAAAAATCCCCCCTTGGGGGGTGGAGGGGCTGGGGTTATTGAAAATAATCTCAACTACACTTTATTCTCCTGGAGCAAACAAAAAGGCATTGCACCCATTGCTGTTAAATATGCCGAAGGTGTTTACATGTATGACTACGATGATAAAAAGATCATTGATTTTTCATCGGGATTAATGAATGTAAACATTGGCCATGGTGATCAAAGAATAACAGAAGCAGTGGTTAAGCAAATGCAGGAAGTAAGTTATGTTACGCCAAGTTGCGTTACCAAAGTACGTGGAGAGTTGGGAAAAAAATTAGCAGAGATATGCCCCGGTGATCTCAACAAAGCATTCTTTACTTTGTGTGGGGCCACTTCCATTGAAAATGCAATTAAGCTGGCAAGGCTTTACACAGGCCGCCATAAAATATTAAGCCGTTACCAATCTTATCATGGCGCTTCAATTGGTGCAATCAGCGCCAGTGGCGACCCACGCAGGATTGCGGTGGATGCACAACAGGCACCAAATTTTATCCACTTCGATCTTCCTTATTTATACCGCTGGGAATATGGCGAAGAAAATTTGTTGAAGGAATCGGTTGCACAATTAGAAAGAATGATTGCGTATGAAGCCCCGGGAAATATCGCTGCAATAATTTTAGAAGGCGAATCCGGATCATCGGGTTGCCTGCAATATCCAAAAGGTTATTTAAAAGCGGTAAGAGAAATTTGCGATCAGCATGGCATCTTAATAATTATGGATGAAGTGATGAGTGGCTTTGGCCGCACCGGCAAATGGTTTGGTTTTCAAAATCATGATATTGTTCCGGATATGATCTGCATGGCCAAGGGATTAACCTGTGGTTATTTGCCTTTTGGCTGTTTGATGGTTACGGATAAAATTGCATCAAAATATGATGATCAAGTTATGGCACTCGGGCTTACTTATTCTGCTCACCCTGTAAGTTGTGCTGCCGCTTTGGCCACTTTAAAAATTTATGAAGATGATGGGCTGATTGAAAATGCAGTGGCCATGGGTAAATATGTAGAAGCGCAGGTTGAGTTGTTGAAACAAAAACATCCGTCTATCGGTGATTTTAGAAATACCGGTTTGTTGGGTTGTATTGAGTTAGTAAAGAACAGGGAAACCAAAGAACCAATGGCTCCCTTTAATGCTAAGCCGGATGAAATGGTTGTGATGAATAAAGTGGCTGCCAAATTAAAAGAACTGGGACTATACACTTTCGTTAGGTGGAGTTATATTTTTGTTGCACCTCCATTGTGTGTTACCAAAGCGCAGATTGATGAGGGATTGGCAATAATAAGCCAGGCAATAAAAATTGCTGATGAATCTGTAAATTAAATTCTTCACGCAAAGCCGCTAAGTGGCAAAGAAATAAATACTTGGCGACTTAATTCCTTTGCGCCTTTGCGTGAAAATCTATATTAATTTTAGCGATGAATAAAAAAGAAATTCGGACAATTATCATTGCAGTTCTGGTGACCATCATTGCCGGAATTTTACATTACACACATGCCAATGCGGTTCTTGGTTTTGCAGTAACTGCCGTTGCATTGGCCTTTGTAGCTATGATCGTTGGCCATGCCACCGAACAACTGGGAAGCCGCATGGGGCCTGGTTCTACCGGCATCCTGCAATCGGCTCTGGGTAATCTGCCCGAATTATTTGTTTGCATTTTTGCCCTGCGTGCCGGGCTTGATAAAGTGGTGCAGGCTGCACTGGTTGGTTCTATTTTAGGAAATTCATTATTGGTTTTAGGCTTTGCTTTATTTGTAGGAGGATTGAAAAACGGGACACAAAAATTCAATTCAGAGCCACCAAAATTAATTGCCACATTAATGATACTTGCTTTTGCAGCTTTGGCAATTCCAACATTTGCACACGAGCTGCATACGCCGGCTGAGTCGCACATACATACGTTGGATATTATTGTAGCTGTTGTTTTGCTGGTCGTTTTTGCAGCCAGTATTTATTTTTCTGTTAAAGGCGATAAAGCATTAATGCCCGAGCATGAAGCAGAAAAAGCCAGTTGGTCATTACCACTTACATTAATTGTACTTGGTTCAGCAGGTGTTGCTGCAGCCTTTGTTTCCGATTGGTTTGTTGAGGCATTACAGCCCGCCATGAAGACCTTACACATCAATGAAACTTTTGCCGGCCTGGTAATTGTTGCCATTGCCGGTAACGCCATCGAAAATTTAATCGGTATTCAACTGGCATACCGCAACAAAGCCGATTATTCGGTAAGCGTAATTTTAAACAGTTCATTGCAAATTGCAATCGGGCTATTTCCAATGCTCGTTTTATTATCATTTGTTTTAGGCGGTGCCACATTAACTTTTGTATTAAGTCCGCTGTTGCTGGCATCGCTGGCTTTAACAGTAATTGTAAGTGCATTTATTGTTTTCGATGGCGAGTCCATCTGGATGGAAGGACTTGCCCTGATTGGATTATACTGCATTATAGCGGCTTCGTTTTGGTGGGGATAGAAATTATATTGAAAATTTGTATTGAGTATAACGTGCTTTTTTTTGGCCAGACTTTAGTGCTTCTATTTGCCTTTATTGGCAACAGTTGTTTGTTCATTTTTAGTCTTTTAGTAAAAGAATAAAAATAAACCACTCTTGTACAGTGGTAATTTTATTGAGCAATGTGCAAAAAATATTGGCTTGTATATGATTTATTGATAAACAAAAAATGAAATTGAAGTACATCTGCTGTATATTATTAACTGCTTTTTGTTGCCAATCTGCAGTTGCTCAAACTACCGATACCACTAAGTGGTGGCACAATAAGGTACGTACACTTCGTTATCATCCCGAAGGAAATGATATTGTAATCACCAATGGCAACAGAAGATTTACAAGAGCACTCTATGGAACCAATACAGCTTTTCGTGTGGAAGCCGGCGACCTGCCCGAATTTGCTTTGTACATGCCTGGCATGGGCGGCAATATTAAATTCGGTTTGTTAAATAACGATAACTGTAAATGGCTCATCAACGCAAATAAAGTAACAGCACGTTACAGGGCAGGCAGCATGTTGTACGACATTGAAGATAAAATGCTGGGCAAAGGAAAACTGCATCTCACTGTACTTGCCATGGGAGATGCGGAAGGGATTATTATCAAAATACAGTTTGAAAATGTATTGCCTGATGTAAAATTAGTTTATGCTTACGGCGGCGCATCCGGTAAAAAATTCAGCAGAGATGGTGACATGGGCCCCGATCCCGA